>JBIIDQ010000167.1:0-4509 GCA_044238295.1 Vulcanococcus sp. | reverse complement strand
CCGCTTGGCCTTTCCTTCGTAGAGCAGCGATCCAAGGCTGTAGGTGGTCATGGCTGCGGAGGACGGGGTGAAGCAGTGGACGGAGCGGCGGACGAAGAAGTACGCCCAACGGCGGCATGGCCGCCGGACGCACGGGGACTGCGCAGCTGTTGCTGCAACTGCGCCGTGCGCTGGCTCTGTTGAGGATCCTGCCGTGCCAACTGCCAGGCGCTGTAGGCGTCATCCACCCGCTGGCTGAGCCGCTCCAAGCGCTCGCGCGGGCGAGTCGAGGCCACTCCTTCCGCCTCAAGCAGCGCGCGCTGCTGATCCAGCAGCTCAATCGCCAGACCCCAGGCCTCCGCGATAGCGGCCTGATCGAGGGCGCGCTCCAACAGCTGATCCCGCTCCTGCAGAGGCATTTCAGACAGCAGCGCCACGGCCTGTTTTAAACGCTGCGCCATCGGCTGTCCTGGCATCTGACCGGCCAGCAGGGCCGCCGCTGCATCCCGGCGACGATCCAGCACCAGCAGATGATCCACGTAGACGTCCAAAGCCGAGCGGGTAGCCACGCTGCCGTCCTCACGGACCTTGAGCGGTAGGGCGAGCGTTTCAAGGTTGGCGGGATTGCCTTGAGCCAGCTCGTCGAGAGCCTCGGCAGCGAGGCTGTGATGCAAGCCAGCCTGCGCAGCACGCCAGCGCTGCACCAACCACTGATCGCGCTCCTCACCAACGCGGGGGCTGAAGCGATTGAGCACCGCCAGCGCCCCGTCAGGGGCCCGGCAGCTCAGCAAACCATTGGCATTGACCAGCACCGTCTGAAACGGCTGGGGTGCAGGCGCGATCTCCAACAAGCGGGCCTGCAAGAGCTGCAAGCGTTTGGAGAACCCGAACGCATCGGCTTCCAGACAAGCCAGGTTGAGCGCCGGCAGATCGCCTTTCACCAACAGCTCCTGAAACTGCGCTTCCGGCATGCTTCCCGGAACGGCAGGAGCCGATGGGCCAGGTTCAGGCACCGGTGCCTTGGGCTCAAAGAAGCCACCGATCACCCGCAGGATGAACAGCTCTTGGGCTCTAGCTGGTGGTGCAAGAAGCACAGCCATCAGCCCGAGCAGGAGGCCTGAACGCAGAACCACCGGCGTGTAAAGAAGGGAAGGCACCAGCGGCTGTCCTCTTGGCCTCAACCTAGGGGAGACCGCCGGAGCAGACACCGTTTCAACCTGCCTCATGAGCACCGCCGCCCTCGAAGTGAGCCCCGCCCGCGTGCTCGTGGTGGGCGGCGGCGGCCGCGAAAACGCCCTGGCTTGGGCCCTCACCCGCAGCAATGGCGTGCAGCAGGTCTGGGTGAGCCCCGGCAACGGCGGCACCCAGGAACTGGCGGGCTGTCAGCAGCTCAGCATTGCCGAAACCGACCACGACGGGCTGCTTGCCACCTGCCGCGAGCACGCCATCGACCTGGTGGTGGTGGGTCCAGAAGCCCCTCTGGCCGCTGGCCTGGGCGATCGGTTGAGGGCGGCTGGATTCCCTGTTTTCGGGCCCGGTGCCGATGGGGCCCAGCTCGAAGCCAGTAAACAGTGGGCCAAGGCCTTGATGGTGGAGGCCGGTGTGCCAACCGCCGGCTACTGGCAAGCCAACAGCCGCGAGCAGGCCCTCGCAGCCCTTGAAGCTCAAGCGAAACCCCTTGTCGTGAAAGCCGATGGTCTGGCCGCGGGTAAGGGGGTCACCGTGGCCGAAACGATCGATGAGGCGCGCGCCGCGATCGAGGAGATCTTTGCGGGCCGCTTCGGCGCTGAGGCCTCGTTGGTGCTGGAGGAGCGCACCCATGGTCCCGAGGTGTCGGTGTTCGCTCTAACTGATGGTGAGCGGATGGTGCTGCTGCCCCCCGCCCAGGACCACAAGCGCATTGGCGAGGGCGACACAGGACCCAACACCGGAGGCATGGGGGCCTATGCCCCTGCCCCCTTGCTGGATGCAGCGGGGCTTGAACAGGTGCGAGAGCTGGTGCTGGAGCCCACCCTGGCGGCCCTTCAGGCCCGCGGGATCAGCTATCGCGGCGTGATCTACGCCGGCCTAATGCTCACCAACGATGGGCCGAGCGTGATCGAATTCAATTGCCGCTTCGGCGATCCCGAGTGCGAGACGCTGATGCCTCTGCTAGGCCCCGAATTGGCGGCGGTGCTCCTGGCCTGCGCCACAGGACGACTGGATCAAGCACCGACTCTCAGCATTGCGCCCCAGTGCAGCGCCTGTGTGATTGCTGCAGCCCAGGGATACCCAGGCGAAATCCGCAAGGGGGATCCGATCACGAGCCGGCTGCACAACAGCGACGAGCTCCAGCTGTTCCATGCGGGCACCCAGCGCCAGGCCGATGGGAGCTGCATCACCAGTGGCGGGCGAGTGCTGGCGGTGGTGGCCCAGGCCGACACCTTTGACAACGCCTTTGAGCGGGCTTACACCGGCCTGGCTCAGATTCAGTTCGAAGGGATGACCTACCGGCGCGACATCGGCCATCAGGTGCGCAGCCGATGAGCGCTGGCACCGCTCCCTTGCACTGGTCGCAGCGGCTGTCCCGCTGGTGGGCGGAATTCAGCCTGCAGACCAAGCTGCTGGCGGCCGCCACGCTGGTGGTGAGCCTTGTGATGGCGGCAATCTGCTTCTTTGCTCTCAACGGCATCCAAGCGGATGTGCGGATGAGCGACACCCGCTTCGCGCGCGATCTGGGCCTTCTGCTCTCGGCCAACGTCACGCCGCTGGTTGCCGAAGGCAACGACCGAGAACTCGCGGCAGTGGCCGAACGATTCTGGAAATCCAGCCGCAGCCTCCGCTACATCTTTTTCGCTGACCCCGATGGGGTGATCTACCTCGGGATCCCGATCAGCGGCAGCGCTGGCAGCAGCGAACTCCTGCTCAGCCGCCGGCTGGAGCTACCAGCCGATCTGGCCCGCCGCCCACAGAACCCGTTGATCCGCCAACACCTGAGCCCCGATGGCCAGGTCACCGACGTGTTCGTACCCCTGGTTTCAGGCGATCGCTACTTGGGGGTTTTGGCCCTCGGCATCAATCCCAATGAGGCCGCTCTGGCCAGCGCCGCCCTAAGCCGGGAGGTCACGGTGGCTGTATTCATCTCGATCTGGGTGTTGGTGATCCTGGGTGCGGTGTTCAACGCCCTCACCATCACTCAGCCCGTTAAAGAGCTGTTGCGGGGGGTGCGCTCCATCGCCAGCGGTGATTTCGAAGCCCGGATCGCCTTGCCTGTGGGGGGCGAACTGGGGGAACTGCTCGAAGGCTTCAACGACATGGCTTCGCAGCTCGAGGCCTACAACGAAGCCAACATCGAGGAGCTCACCGCGGCGCAGGTGAAGCAGCAGTCACTGATCGCCACCATGGCCGACGGTGCGCTGTTGCTGGATGCCGAGGGTCGCCTGGTTCTTGTGAATCCCACAGCTCGGCGCCTGTTCCGTTGGGAGGGGCGCAAGCTCGAGGGTGCCGTGGTGAGCGATGAGCTGCCCGAGGTACTGGCACTCGAACTGCAGAACCCTCTCGAGAGCCTGCTGAGCGGCGAACGTGACAGCACTGATGTGCGTTGCAGCTTCGGCGAGCCGCCCCGCACACTGCGGATCGTGCTCCAGTCAGTGCGCGATGTGAGCGGCGAAAGCCTGAAGGGCATCGCCGTCACGGTGCAGGATCTGACCCGCGAAGTGGAACTCAACGCCGCACAGAGTCGTTTCATCAGCAACGTCTCCCACGAACTGCGGACACCACTGTTCAACATCAAGAGCTACGTGGAAACCCTCCACGACCTGGGGGATCAACTCAGCGAAGAAGACCGCAAGGAATTCCTGGCCATTGCCAACGCTGAAACAGATCGGCTCACCCGCCTGGTGAACGATGTGCTCGATCTCTCCCGGCTGGAGAGCGATCGGGCCTGGAGCATGGAGCCAGTGGAGTTGCGCCCGGCCATGGAGCAAACCCTGCGGAACTACCGCCTGAATGCACAAGACAAGGGCGTGGAACTCTCCCTGGAGGTGGATGAGCAACTGCCTCGCGTACGCGGCAACTGGGATCTGCTGCTGCAGATCTTCGACAACCTGGTTGGCAATGCTCTCAAGTTCACCGCCAGCGGCGGCCGCCTGATGCTGCGGGCCTACCCCTGGCCTGACATCTGCCCGATCGATCCGAGCACGGCCGCCAACGACGACATTCCCAACTGCGCCCTCACGGCTCCTCTCCCTCGCCTCAGGGTGGAGATCGCTGACACAGGTTCGGGTATTTCCCGGGAAGACCAGGAACGCATCTTCGAGCGCTTCTACCGCGTGGAAAACGCAGTTCACACAGAGGTGGGCACAGGGCTGGGACTGTCGATCGTGCGCGGCATTCTTGAGAAGCACGGCACCAGCGTGCGCATGGCCAGCGAACTAGGCGTCGGCACCACCTTCTGGTTTGACCTGCCACTCGAGGAAGCCGACGAGGACGAGCTCAGGCTCGAAGCTGAGCGCCGCCGCTCAGACCAGACAACCAGCATGGCCATCTGAG
>JBIIDQ010000166.1:0-4530 GCA_044238295.1 Vulcanococcus sp. | reverse complement strand
ACCACCGTCTCACGAGAATTAGCCGAAGCTTTTAAGACTGGGTTAAGGACTCGGACGCAAGTGCTTATGACAATCAACAGTTGAACCAACCATTAACCGGGACTTAACGGGCGATGACCTGGGTGCAGCCAGAGTGACATCAAATCAATCGTGATCGAAGTGATCACTCTTAGGTTCGGCTTGATTGCGGCCCTTGTCGTGGCAACGATGCTCACGGCATCAACAGCCAAGACCCAACAAAGCAAGCCATCACGCAGCAGCATCCTGATTTCAGGATCCAGCACGGTTTACCCATTCAGCAAAGCCGCGATCGAGCTCTTTGGAGCTCGGGCTCCCAAAGGCGTGAGCATCCAAGCCCAGGCCGTTGGCACCAGCGCGGGATTTCGCCAGTTCTGCGGTAGCACCATTCCGATCGCAGCAGCCTCCAGGCCGATCAACAGCAGTGAAATCAACCGCTGCAAGGCCAATGGCGTTCGCTTCCTGGAACTGCCAGTGGCGTTTGATGCGATCACTGTGGTGGTGAATCCCAACAACGGCTTCGCCAAGGAGATCAGCACGGCCCAGCTGCGCACCCTGTGGCAGAAACAAGCCCAAGGCAGGGTGATGCGCTGGAACCAGGTGAACCCGGCCTGGCCTAGCAGCCCAATCAAGCTCTGTGGCCCCGGCAAAGACTCCGGTACCTACGACACCTTCAACAAGGCGATCAACGGCAGCGAGGACAACTCCCGCCAGGACTACACCGCAAGCGAAGACGACATGGTGCTGGTGCGCTGTGTGGCCAACGATGGCAATGCCTTGGGCTATTTCGGCTTTGACTACTACCAAGGGAATCGAAGCAGCCTGCGAGCCCTGGCCGTGAAGGGGCTGCGCGGAGCAGTTGTACCCAGCGTGAGTGCTGTACAGGCGTCCCGCTACCTGCCGCTCTCACGACCGCTCTTTTTCTATGTGAACGAACAATCGCTCAGAAGCAATCCTGTAATTCGTGCACTGATCGTTTCCACCCTGGAACAGGGCTTGAAGGTGGCTGATCGGGCCGGCGTGATCCCACTGCAGGATTCCACCTACCGTCTGGTCACCAACAAGCTGTACCGCAATGTGCTTGGCAGCGCTTTTGCAGGTCAGTTACCGATCGGCCTGAGCATCGGCCAGGTGCTGGAGCGAAGCTTTGATGAACACAAGAAGCCTCAGTTCCGGTGATCACACTGCATATGTGTCCAGGGAGACAAAACGCACCAGATCCGCCGCATTTGGTCGTCATCACTACGAATCCAAGCACTGAGCGACTTATGTTGAATTGAGTCGCAGCGCTTCAGTGTTAGTGAAAACCGGATTGGGCAGCATCAGCTTTGTGGCCGGATGCTGCTGGGTGAATTCTGTGGTTGAACCTCCACCTTTGAGAACAGACAGCAATGACAACAACTCCCATCCATTCCCCTGGGCCTCAACCAAACGAAACCAACGCAACAGCCATCGAGGTTGAAACCATACGAGATGATCGCTGCGATGAAGCAATGATTTCCAGACAGCGCCAGCGCTATTTGGTATCACTGCTCAGCGATCAGGATCAACAAAGCGATAGCCAATACCGCGAACAGTAAGGAAGAGGCAAGGCTGGCCTGACTGCTCCAGCTTGCGCCTAAGCCACCACACGTGAACATCCACGCTTTTGTTATTGCCGTTGTAGTCAGCCCCCCAGACCTGTTCGATCAGTTGATCGCGGCTGAGAGCCCGGCCCGGCTGCAGCATGAAGCATTCCAGAAGTCGAAACTCCCGCGGCGTGAGCGCCACCTGATTGCCGTTGAGACAGACGCGGCACTGATCGCGAAACAACTCAATGGCTCCGGCTCTCAGAACAGCACCGGCCTGATCAACGTTTGAGCGTTGCTGCAACCGCTTCAACCTGCGCAGGATGGCGCGACAACGGGCTGCGAATTCGCGCATCCCAAACGGACGCACCATCACATCATCAGCGCCGATCTCAAGCAGCTGGGCCCGCTGATCCTCTGAGGCCGCGTCGGCAAGTAGCAACAGAGGTGTGTGCGGGTCGCGACGCCGCAATCGCTCGATGTGCGCCAGCGTGGCATCGAGATCGTGGCGATCACTGGGGAGATTCACCACCCAAATCGAAGCGTTCTGAGCATCGGATTGCTCGGGCTTTAACCCCTTGAGCTGCCGGGGAACCGGCTGCTGATGAACCCGATATCCCTCCTGCTGGAGGGCCAAATACAACTGATCGCGCCAGAGTGGATCATCGGCAACAAGCCAGATCAACGCAGGCTGAGCACTGGCAGCCATCGACACAAGGTCAAAGTTGGGGCTTGAGAGACAAAAAAAGGGGGCTGCTGCAGCCCCCCTTGTGGTTCCAGGTTTGCGCAGATCAGGCGCCGATCTTGGCCACAGCGGCCTTGGCCTTCTTGAGGATGTCGCCCTTGAGGGGCACATAACCCAGCTCATCCGCCTGGTTCTGGGCG
Organism: Vulcanococcus sp.; assembly: GCA_044238295.1. Classification (GTDB taxonomy): domain Bacteria; phylum Cyanobacteriota; class Cyanobacteriia; order PCC-6307; family Cyanobiaceae; genus Vulcanococcus. The sequence goes on along the minus strand of JBIIDQ010000166.1, from coordinate 2,059 downwards.
GGGCCCAGCAGGTAGAGCATGGCTTCGCGGATCTTGCCGGCCTTGGCCCCATTGCCCTTCTGGTAAGCCAGGATCCAGGTAAGAGTGGAAATGGGATAGCTCTTGGCACCGGCGGGATTGGCATCCTCACCAGCCAGATCAGCATTGAGTCTGATGTTGTTCAGAGCCGCTGCACCACCAGCAAGGGTTGGTAGCACATAGTTGCCATCCTTGTTTTGGAGTGCGGCCGCTTTGAGCTTGCCTTTCACAAAGGCTTGGTTGACGTAGCCAATGGATCCAGGCGTGTTACCCAGGATTCCAGCCACACCTTCGTTGCCCTTGCCGCCTACACCCACGGGCCACTTCACACTCTTACCTTCACCCACCTTGCTCTTCCATTCGGAAGAGAAAGCGCTCAGGGAGTTGGTGAACGCGAAGGTGGTGCCGGAACCATCCGAGCGGTGCGCCACGGTGATCGGGCCCTTGCCGCACTTCAGCTGATCCCAGGTCTTGATGGAGCCGAGGAAAATGCCAACGGCCTGCTTCTGTGAGAGCTTGAGGCCTTTGCAATCAGCCTTGTTGTAGGCGATCGCGATGGTGCCACCAACGGCAGGGAACTGCACCACACCACGCTTCACCTTGGCGGCCTCAGCGTCTTTGATGGGCTCGTCGGTGGCGCCGAAATCCACGGTACCGGCGATGAACTGACGCACACCCGCGCCTGAGCCCACCGACTGGTAGTTCACATTGATGCCCTTTCCGGACAGGCCAGAGAAAGCGCGCTGATAGAAGGGGGCGGGGAAGCTGGCGCCAGCGCCGTTCAGAGCTGACTGGGCTGTTGCGGCTGCAGCGAAGCCGAAGCTAGAGAGCACGCTGAAGCAAAGAGCCTTCTTCGCGAAGGACATGGAAAGCAACCGTTCTGGAGCTCCCAACGTCTAAACAGCCGCGAATCTACCGAGGTTAGGGAAAGGTTAAGCTCCCATAAACGTTTGGTTGTGAATCACAGGTTTTAGTCGCCGGGGCTACAGCGTTCACGCCTGCGCATCCTCCGGACGGCATCGACTCTGTTCCCTGAATTGTGCTGCAACGAAGGCGCAGGCGGAGTAGCTTTGAATTGTGTTCACGATCACTTGATGAACCAATCTTTCGTCACCTTGCATCCCAATCCTGGATGGGATAGCGATCACGCACCCATCGGCAAACATTGCATTCTCGAGCTTTACAGCTGCAGCTCTCGGAAACTCGACGACGAAGCTTTCCTGCGCAGCACGATCACCAACGCGGTTCAGCAGGCAGGAGCCACACTGCTACAACTGATCAGCCACCGCTTCGATCCTCAGGGAGTCACGGGTCTGGCGCTTCTGGCTGAATCACACCTTTCAATTCACACTTGGCCGGAATCGGGCTACGCCGCTGTGGATGTGTTCACCTGCGGCGACCACACGATGCCGGAGCTCGCCTGCAACGAGTTGGTGCAGGCACTGGAAGCCGGCCGCTACAGCCTGCGCAGTTTCCTGAGGGAAACGCCATCCGAGCTACCAGAGCGGGCGCGCGAACCAGTGAGCTGCTGAATGCTCCAAAGCTTGTGGGGGTTGGTCAACAACAGGGCGTCGCCGGCGTGGTGCAGCCAGAGGCCAACTCCCCCAGCCAGGCACGCAGATCCTCAAGAGCTGCGGGCTCCAGGCGGTAATACACCCAGCGGCCGTCTTCCCGAGCGGTGAGCAAGCCCGCCTCTTTCAGCACCTTCAAATGGAACGACAGCTTGGACTGCGCCAGCCCCAGCTCCACGGTGAGTTCACACACGCAGCGCTCGCCACGTCCTAACGCCTCCAACAACTGAAGGCGAATCGGTTCCGCAAGAGCCTTGAGCCGCTGACGCGCCAGATCAGGAGCCAGCACAACAGAAGCAACCAAGCGAGTCAAGCAACGAGATAACGCTAGAGGCACGCACCAATCAAACAAAGTTGATCCATCAACCCTTGTTGATCTAATGTCCGAGCTTTCGGGGTTCGGCATGCGGATCGGAATCAACGGCTTCGGCCGCATCGGTCGTCTCGTGTTCCGGGCCCTGTGGGGCCGC
>JBIIDQ010000006.1:0-15769 GCA_044238295.1 Vulcanococcus sp. | reverse complement strand
TCTCTGTGCTGATTCGATGATCGGGCTGTGGTTGGCTGTTTGATCACCACCACGCCCGGTAACATCGGCGCAAGCCAATGTCGACGCATGCAAGCGACACGTCAGGCTCCGGCACCTGCTGCTCGCCGCGAAGACCTGCTCAAAGAAGCATCCAGTCACGCTGCGGCAGCTGAATTGGCAGCGGCGTCAGGCGATATTGAGGGAGCAGCTCGTTTGATCCTGCGCTCACTGGACTGTGAGCGCCGCGCCGGTAGCGTTGGCCCACAAGTTCTTCAGCTGATTAAGCCTCGCAATTGAGTGGTTGAAACGTCGGTTTGCTTAAGCGGGTGACCGGGCTCGAACCGGCGACGTTCAGCTTGGGAAGCTGACATTCTACCACTGAATTACACCCGCGAGTCTGAAGCAGGGAGCTTCAGATTAGTTGGCCGAAGCGTTGGTTAATACCAATGATTCGCTCGGCCAACCATAGCAACTGAGTGCTGTTCAGTTGGCTGGTGAGGCTGCCTTAGTGTCGCACTGAACGGCGGACTTCAGCTCTTTGTGAGCTGCCACAACGCTGTCGGCTTGGGGCTTGAGCGTCTTGGCTGCTTCCTCAAGGGTGAGCTGTTTTTCTTTCGAGACCTTCTTCAATTCCTTGTTGAAGGCTTTTGCTTGCTTCTGGAATGCGTCCAGACGGGCTTCCTCGAGAGTGGTTTCTGCCTGGTTCAGGCCCTTCAGAGCAGTGCGCAATTGTTTGCCTGCAGCTTCAGCTTCACCAACTGTGGAGGTGGGCTTCAGGTTGGCGCTGACTTCGAGGGCGGCGCCAACTTTGATCAGCTGGTCGCAGACATCAACGGTGGCCTGTTGTTCAGTTGCCACCTTGTTCTTCTTTTTCTTCTCCACAGGAGAGCAGGCCACCAGAGCCAGGCTCAGGCAGGCGGCTGCGATTGCGAGGGAGCGGCGCATCGGGAGGCAAAGCATGCCCCCTGACCCTAGGCAGGTCGGGGGGCTTTGCCTGCAGGAGTTGAGCCCCCCAATCAGCTGGCCAGGGCCGCTGCGCAGGCCGCTACGCCAGCGCCGGCGGTGCCTTTGTGCAGGCCCAGCTCCTGCAGGGTGGCCTCGATGGCGGCCACGGCGGTGAGCACGTCGCGATCGCAGACGAAACCCAGGTGGCCGATGCGGAACACATGGCCCTTGAGGTGATCTTGGCCGCCTGCTAGCAGGATGTCGAAGCGCTCCTTCACCTTCTTGCGCAGGCTCTCGGCGTCGATGCCATCGGGGGCCACGGCGGTGATCGCCGGGCTGCCGCAGCCCTCAGCCGCATACAGGGGCAGGCCGATCGCCTTCATGCCGGCCTGGGCGGCGGCGCGGTGACGGGCATGGCGGGCGAAGATCGCCTCCAGGCCCTCGGCCTGCATCATCTCCAGCGCCGCTTCCAGGGCGAAATAGAGGTTGATCGCCGGTGTGAAGGGGTTGCTGTCGGCGTGGGCTGATTTGCGGTACTTCGCCAGATCCAGATAGAACTTCGGTAGATCGGAGCGCTCGGCTGCGGCCCAAGCGCGATCGCTCATGGCCACGAAGGCCAGGCCCGGCGGCATCATGTAGCCCTTCTGGGAGCCGGAGCCGATCACGTCGATGCCCCAGGCATCCATCGGCACGCTGCAGGCGCCCAGGCTGGTGACGCAGTCGGCAATGGTGAGGGCAGTGCCGTGGGCACGCACGTGTTTGGCGATCGTTTCGAGATCGTTGATCACCCCGGTGGAGGTTTCCGAGTGGGTGAGGATCACGGCCTTGATCGCCTTGGCGCTGTCGGCCTCCAGGGCGGCGCGGAAGGCTTCCGGATCGAGCGGCTGGCCCCACTCGGCCTTCACCACCTGCACATCCAGGCCATACGCCTTGGCCACCTTCACCCAGCGCTCACCAAACTTGCCGTTATCGCCGCAGAGCACTTTGTCGCCCTTGCTCAGCACGTTGATGATCCCGGCTTCCATCGCGGCGGTGCCGCTGCCCGTGATCACCAACACATCGTTCTTGGTCTGATGCAGCCACTGAAGCTGTTCAGTGGTCCGGCGCACGATCTTCTGGAAGTCGGCGCTGCGGTGACCGATGGGGTGGCGTCCCATCGCCTGCAGGACGGTTTCCGGCACCGGGGTGGGGCCGGGGATCATCAGGGTGAGCTTGTCCTGCATGGAAGAGGCTGGTGGGGCGAATCTGGTGGCGGCTGCGCAGCCCGATGCGGCGCAATCCACCACCTTAAAAAACGGCCTTCCGTGCCTCTACCACCAACGCCATGACCAGCGGCGGATTCACCTTGCCGGTGTGGGTGGCCGCTGCAGCAACTGCAGCGGTGCAGCGGTTGCTGGATCGGCCCTTTGCGCCCCACGTTCAGCTCCAGCTTCAGCCCGATGAACCCGAAGCTCTGCTGGAGCTGGTGCCGGTGGAGGCGGCGGCCCGGCTGGAGGGCGGCCGCGCTCTGGGCATCGCCCGATGTGAGCCAGGTGATGGGCTGGATCTCACCCGAGGCCTGCCGGTGTGGGTGGAGGCCAGCTGGTGCACGGATCCAGCCAAGGATCAGTGGTTGCAACTCCAGGCTGGCGAGGGGGTGGGTGTGCAGGTCGATAGCGCCGAGCTGTGCCTGTCGCAATTCGCCCGGCAGTTGCTGGAGTTCAACCTCAGGCCCTTGGTGCCCCAGTGCCAATGCCTGCGGCTGTGCATCACGCTGCCGGGGGGGCGCGAGCTGGCGGCGCGCACCAGCAATGCCGCCTTCGGTGTGGTGGATGGCTTGGCCTTAATCGGTACCCAGGCGGCTGTGCAACGCAGTGCCGACCCCGACCAGTTAGCTAGCGCCCGTGCCGAGTTGGTTCGGCGCGCCGCGGATCCGTCCCTGCCACGGGATCTCGTGCTGGTGATCGGCGAAAACGGCCTGGATCTTGCACCTCGCTTGGGTTTGCCGGCTGCGTTGCTGCTCAAGGCCGGCAACTGGGTCGGGCCCCTGCTTGTGGCTGCGGCCGAACAGGGCATGGAGCGCCTCTTGCTGTTCGGCTACCAGGGCAAGTTGTTGAAGTTGGCAGGGGGCATCTTTCACACCCACCACCATCTGGCCGATGGGCGCCTTGAGGTGCTCACCACCCAGGCAGCGCTGTTGGGTCTCCCACTCGAGCGGCTGCAGCAGCTAGCAGGCTCCGCGAGTGTGGATGAGGCGCTGCGCGATCTGGCCGCCGTGGATCCGGCCGGGGCTCAGGCTTTGCAGCAGCGACTGGCGGCAGCTGTGGAGGAGCGCAGCAGCAGCTATTTGGCTCGTCACGGACAGAGCCGGATGCGCGTGGGGGCCGTGCTGTTTGATCGCCAGCGGCAGGTCTGCGCCGAGGGTCCGGTGGGAGCTGATTGGCTGATGGCCTTCAGGGCCCGAGATCTAGGGTGAAGAGATTGCCCGGGCCGCAGCAGCTGGCCGCCCTATGTCCAACGTGAACCCCACCGCCATCGGCGAAACCGATCGCTATCCGGCGATCGTGATTCTCGATTTCGGTTCTCAGTATTCCGAGCTGATTGCCCGGCGCGTGCGGGAAACCGAGGTGTATTCCCTGGTGATGGGATACAGCACAACGGCGGCCGAACTGAAGGAAATCAACCCCAGGGGCATCATTCTCAGCGGTGGCCCCAGTTCGGTGTACGCCGAGCACGCACCGCTCTGTGATCCCGAGATCTGGAATCTGGGGATTCCGGTGCTTGGTGTTTGCTACGGCATGCAGCTGATGGTGCAGCAGCTTGGGGGCTCGGTGGTGGCAGCCGGCCGCGCTGAGTACGGCAAGGCACCGCTCTACGTGGATGACCCCACCGATCTGCTCACCAACGTGGATGAAGGCTCCACGATGTGGATGAGCCACGGTGATTCCGTGGAGCGCCTGCCGGATGGGTTTGTGCGTTTGGCCCATACCGACAACACCCCGGAAGCGGCTGTGGCTCACCATGAGCGACGCCTTTACGGCGTGCAGTTCCACCCCGAGGTGGTGCACTCCGCTTGCGGCATGGCGTTGCTGCGCAATTTCGTTTATCACATTTGCGGTTGTCTGCCTGATTGGACTACCGCTGCCTTCATTGATGAGGCGGTGGCTGATGTGCGCCGTCAAGTGGGCGACAAACGCGTGCTGCTGGCGCTTTCAGGTGGTGTTGATTCCTCCACGCTCGCCTTCCTGCTGCACAAGGCGATTGGCGATCAGCTCACGTGCATGTTCATTGATCAGGGCTTCATGCGCAAAGGCGAGCCCGAATTTCTGGTGGAGTTTTTTGATAAGCGCTTCCACATCAATGTGGAGTACATCAATGCCCGCGAGCGCTTCATCAATAAACTGGCTGGCGTCACCGATCCTGAAGAGAAACGCAAGCTGATCGGTGCCGAATTCATCCGGGTGTTTGAAGAGGAGAGCAAGCGCCTTGGTCCCTTTGATTACCTCGCCCAGGGCACGCTCTACCCCGATGTGATCGAGAGCGCCGGCACCAACGTGGATCCCAAAACGGGTGAGCGGGTGGCGGTGAAAATCAAGAGCCACCACAACGTGGGCGGCTTGCCCAAGGATCTCCAGTTCAAGTTGGTGGAGCCCCTGCGCAAGCTCTTCAAAGATGAAGTGCGCAAGGTGGGCCGCAGCCTTGGTTTGCCTCAGGAGATCGTGGGCCGCCATCCCTTCCCGGGCCCCGGCTTGGCGATCCGCATCCTCGGCGAGGTCACCGACGACAAGCTCGACATCCTGCGCGATGCCGATCTGATCGTGCGCGAGGAGATCAAGAATGCAGGGCTCTATCACGAGATTTGGCAAGCCTTTGCTGTGCTCCTGCCGGTCCGCAGCGTCGGTGTGATGGGCGACAAGCGCACCTACGCCTTCCCGGTGGTGCTCCGCTGCGTGTCGAGTGAAGACGGCATGACTGCTGACTGGTCGCGTCTTCCTTACGACCTGCTGGAAACCATCTCCAACCGGATCGTGAATGAGGTGAAGGGGGTCAACCGGGTGGTGCTCGACATCACCAGCAAGCCCCCCGGCACGATCGAGTGGGAGTGAGCGGCTCCGGCTAGCCGCAACCGGGAGGCTCCGTTACCCTCGGGGCCCCGGCTCAGGAGCCTTGACCGCCGCCCCCCAGCAGGACCTCCAGCTGCAGCGCCGCCTCCAGCAGGACAGCATCCAGCTGGCCGGCAAGGTGATCTACCTCAACCCGTTTCTGTATTGGCGCCGCTTCGACGCCAATACAGATCGCTGGCTGCGTGAACCCGGCCAGTTGGCTGAGGATCAGGTGAGCGCCAATCGGCTGCGCTTCTACCCCGAACTCGATTGGGACCTGCTCAGCGATGACGAGCGGGTGATCAAGGACGGGGCTGTTGAGATGTTCCTCAAGAGCCTCGAGCTGATCAGCACCTTCAATCCTGAGCTCACCCCCGGCCAGTTGCTGGAGGTGGAGCGCAAGATGGCTGTCACCAAGAAGCGCGCCTTTGAGCGCTGGGTGGCTAAGTCGCTGAAGCGCCGCCTCCAACAGGAAGTGAGCGAACGCCGTCGGTTTGATCGCGAACGTCTCTTGCGCGACTGGAGTGAGTGGATGCTCTTGCCGGTGACCCGCCAAGCCCTGCTGCCGTTCACGGCCCTGTTGGTGTTGGCCGTTGGAGGGGGCTGGTGGTGGGGATCGCAGCAGTTCTGCCGCCAGCAGATCGTGCAACCACCCGTTGAAACCGGTGTCCGCTGAGCTCCTGGCTCAGCACGCCAGACTGTGATCACTTCCAGCGCCGCCGCTCGGCTCCGATGGCTTCTGATCCCCTCGATGCCCTGCGCCTCACGTTGATGCAAGACGTGCTGCCCGTGGGTTTAGCCGTTGCAGAACGGGTGCGCCGTGGTGGGCCTCGTGATGTGATCGACGCCTTCAGCGGCGCCGCTGACCCCCTGGCTCAGCTCAAGGATGAGGGGGAGCCGGCAGCGCGTCAGGTGCGCGAGAGCTTGGATCGGCTCCAACCTGGCCTTGGCAACCCGGTGGTGAAGGTGGACGTGCGCGATGTGCCTGCTGAGGCCCCTGCTCCTGAGGATCGTCAGGAGCTGCAGCAGGCTTTGGCACGCATTGCCGATCGCCTGACCCTGTTAGAGCTGCGGCTGCAGGCGGAGACCTGAGCCCCGTGGCGTTGATCTCCGGGGGACAACGGCAGACGGGCATGCAGCAGCAGCCGGCGGCTCTGCTGGTGATCGTGCTGCTGTTTGCCTCGGCGATGGTGCTTCGCCTCGGCTGGTTGCAGCTGCTTCATGGCGAGGAGAACCGCGCTCGAGCTGATGAGAACAGAATCCGGCTGCTGGCACGCAACCCTGTGCGCGGCCGCATCCTCGATCGCCATGGTCAGGTACTGGTGTCGAGCCGGCTGACCTACAGCCTCTACTTGCAGCCCAAGCTGGTCACTGACCGGGATTGGCCTGCTCTACGGGCACGTTTGAGTCGGCTGATGGGGCTGCCCGAGGCGCAGCTCGAGCAGAAGCGGAGGGGTGGGCCCGGCGCTCAGCAGTACCGCATTGAGTTGGCGACGGATCTCACACCGCAGCAGGTGTTGCGCTTCCGCGAGCAGACGAGCGGCCTCAAGGGAGCCCAGGTTGACCTGGATGTGCTCCGCAGCTATCCCCACGGAAGCCTCGCTGCCCATGCTCTTGGCTACACCCAGCCGATCACCGAGCCGGAATACAAGAGCCTGGCCAAGAAGGGCTATCAGATTCGCGATCGCATCGGCCGCATTGGCTTAGAGGCAGCCTTCGAGTCGCATCTGCGCGGTGCCTGGGGCGGTCAGATGGTGGAGGTGAATGCGATGGGCGAGATCCAGCGCATCCTGGGAGATCGTCCCTCGAAGGCGGGCAAGGATCTGCGCACCACCCTCGATTTGGATCTGCAGCGGGCTGCCGAGCAGGTGCTGAAGGACAAGCCTGGCGGCGCCATTGTGGCCCTTGATCCAGCCAACGGAGCGATCCTGGCCCTCGCCAGTCGCCCCACCTTTGATCCCAATTTCTTCTCCAAGAGCGTCACCACTCAGAAGGAATACGACGCTCTGTTCAATTCGCCGGTGAAGCCGCTGCTCAGTCGGGCGATGAGCGCCTACGACCCCGGCAGCACCTGGAAGGCGGTCACGGCCATGGCGGGGATGGAGAGCGGCAAGTTTCCGCCCAACACCAAGCTGGTCACGCGGGGCTGCATCACCTACGGCGGCCACTGCTTTCCGGATCACAACGGTGCCGGCTTCGGCACGATCGGCTATGAAGACGCCCTGCGCTTTTCCAGCAACACCTTCTTCTACCAAGTGGGTGTTGGTGTTGGCTCCATTGCTCTCCACAACGCCGCTCTGAGCTTGGGGTTCACCAAGCCGACGGGCATTGAGATCGGTTACGAGGAGAGCCCGGGTTTGGTGGGTAACGAGCGCTGGGCGGCCCAGGGTCGCGGCTGGGCGAAACCAGGTTCTTCCCCCTGGATTCCGGAGGATATGGCCAGCATGTCGATCGGTCAGTCGGTGGTGCAGATCACGCCGCTCCAGCTGGCCCGGGCCTACGCCGTGTTCGCCAACGGTGGCTACCTGATCACACCCCATCTGGTGGATCAGGGCCTCGATTGGACCGCTCCGCCCCGCCGCACCAAGGTGAACATCAAACCCACCACCTTGGCCACCGTTTCCCGTGGTCTGCGCAAGGTGGTCTCGGATGGCACCGGCCATGCCTTGAATGTGCCCAACTTGCCCCCCGCTGCAGGCAAGACCGGCACAGCTGAGGACAGCACCGGTGGGCCCGACCATGCCTGGTTTGCCTGCTTTGCGCCGTATCCCAAAGGTCAGATCGTGGTGGTCGCCTTTGCTCAGAACACACCGGGCGGGGGCTCGGTGCATGCGCTACCGATGGCGCGCAAGGTGCTCGAGGTGTGGAATCAGCTCCGCAAGAGCTGAGGAGTTGGCTCCAGCACCTGCCGGTAATAGCCCCGTAGCTGCTCTGTTGCTCCAGCCCAACCCCAGCGTTCTGCTTCCTGGCGGGCGTTGACGCGCAGCTGTTCCCGTTGGGTGGGATCGCCGAGCAGGCGCAGGGCCGCGGCGGTGAGGCTGCCGGCACCGCCATCCACGCCATCGGGTTCGTAGAGGCAGCCGTTCACACCATCGCTCACGATGTCGGGGATGCCGCCGCGGTTGGCGCCCACCACCGGGCAGCCGGCGGCCATCGCTTCGAGCAACACCAGGCCCAGGGTTTCGGTGCTGCTGGGGAAGAGGAAAGCATCGGCACTGGCGTAAGCGCTGGCCAGTTCTTCACCGGCCAGATAGCCCACGAAGGTGGCAGCGCTGCCGGCGAACAGGGTTTCCAGTTGCTGCCGGTAGGGGCCATCGCCCACCAGGGCCAGGCGCGCATCCGGTAGGGCATCGAGCACGGGCCGAATCCGCTCAATCTGCTTTTCAGCCGACAGGCGCCCGATGTAGAGCAGCAGCTTGCCGGTGTCGCTGCGGCCCCCCAGCAGGCGCTGGCGCATGGCCTCGCTGCGCAGCTTGGGGCGGAACAGATCGGTGTCGACACCGCGCTGCCAGAGGGCGGTGTGCTGGATGCCCTTCTCGCTCAGCTCGGCCACCATCGCGGTGGAGGTGCAGAGGTTGAGCTGGGCCTGGTTGTGGGCGGCCTTGAGCAGTTCCCACAGCACGGGCTCGAGCATGCCGAGGCCGTAGTGCTCCAGGTATTTGGGCAGATGGGTGTGGTAGCTGGCCACCAGGGGATAGCCCTTGGTCTTGGCGATCCAGATGCCCCCCAGACCCAGCACCGCTGGGTTCACCACGTGAACGAGATCGGGGTTGAACGCTTCCAGCGCATCCGACACCATCGGCCGCGGCAGGGCCAGCTTTAGCTCGGGATACAGAGGTAGCGGCATTGCCGGCACCCCCAGCACCTGAGCACCCATGTAGCTGTCGGGTGCACCCTCCGGGCACACGATCAGCACCTCATCGCCGGCCGCCACCAGATGCTGCACCGTTTTGGTGAGACGGGTCACGATCCCGTCCACCTTCGGCAGGAAGGTTTCGGTGAAGAGGGCGATCTTCAAGGCAGGAGGCCGGGTGGGATCAGGCCGCCTGGATGGCAGCTTCCTGGGTTTTGGTCCAGGCGGAGATGCAGGGGATGCGGGTGCGGTCGCAGCGATCGGCGTAGCGACCAGCGATCTCCACCACTTCCTTGAGCAGGCCGTCGTCGAGCGTGGTGGGGTTGAGGCCCAGCTCGATAAAGCAACGGTTGTCCACGATCAGATCGTTCTCCACCGCCTCGTTGCGGGGGTTGGGCAGATGGTTGATCTGAGCGCCGGTGAGGGCGGCCACCTTCTTGGCGAGTTCGCCCACCTGATGGCTCTCGGTCATCTGGTTGAAGATCTTCACCCGCTCACCCTTCTCCGGGGGGTTCTCTAGGGCCAGCTGCACGCAGCGCACCGAATCGCGGATGTGGATGAAGGCGCGGGTCTGGCCGCCGGTGCCGTGCACGGTGAGCGGATAGCCGATCGCTGCCTGCATCAAGAAGCGGTTCAGCACCGTGCCGTAGTCACCGTCGTAGTCGAAGCGGTTGGTGAGGCGCGGGTCGCGGTCGGTGGCTTCGGTGTTGGTGCCCCAGACGATGCCTTGGTGCAGATCCGTGATCCGCACCTTGTCGTTCTTGTTGTAGTAGAGGAAGAGCAGCTGATCCAGCGTCTTGGTCATGTGATAGACGCTGCCCGGGCTGGCGGGGTGCAGGATCTCCTCCTCGAAGCGGCTGCCATCGGGCTGAGGCACTTCCACCTTCAGGTAGCCCTCGGGGATCGTGGCGCCGCGGTGGGAGCCGTACCCATAGACGCCCATGGTGCCCAGGTGCACCACATGGATGTTCAGGCCGCTCTCCACGATGGCGGCCAGCAGGTTGTGGGTGCCGTTGACGTTGTTATCAACGGTGTAGCGCTTGGTGGCGCTGCTCTTCATCGAATAGGGAGCGGCGCGCTGTTCGGCGAAGTGCACCACTGAATCCGGGCGCTCCTCCAGCAGCAGATCCAGCAGCCGCTGATATTCATGGGCGATATCCATGTGCACGAAGCGCATGGGCTTGCCGCCGGTTTGCTCCCAGGCGGTGAGCCGATCGGGCATGGTGGCGATCGGCGTGAGCGATTCAACAGCAAGATCGATGTCGATCTTGCGGCGGCTCAGGTTGTCCACGATCAACACGTCGTGGCCCTGGTCGGCCAAGTTCACGGCGCAGGGCCAGCCGCAGAAGCCGTCACCGCCGAGAACGAACACCTTCACCGCTGGACTCCTGTTAGACGAGCGACTGATCGGGCATCCGCTCCGTCAAGGCAAGCTACTACAGGGATTCAGCTGATCCCTGCGGCCACGCCCACCAGCAGCAGCACGAGCACGGCCCCACCGATCAGCAGCAGCCTGCTGTTGGCGCTGCTGCTTTCGCCCACCTCCATCACCTCCATCCGGGGTTCCTTGGCGAAGGCGTTGAGCCTGCCGCCGTCCTCTTCGGTGACCTGCATCGCAGTGCTGCGTCGTTCAGACGACAGTACGGAGGGTTTCTGGGATTGCCACCCTCCCGTTCAGAAGCTTCACGTGCCCACCCGGCCGGCGGTGGGAGAGCTGGGACTGGCTTCGCCTCGCACCGGCAGGCGACCCGCGTGGAAGGCTGTGCGGCCGGCTTCACAGGCCAGGGCCATCGCTCGAGCCATGGCAGCGGGATCGCCCGCCAGGGCAATCGCGCTGTTGATCAGCAGGGCATCGGCCCCCATCTCCATCGCCTGAGCCGCTTCGCTCGGAACCCCCAGGCCGGCATCCACCACCACCGGCACCCGGGCGTTTTCGATGATCAGCGCGATGTTGGCGGCGTTGCGGATGCCTTGGCCAGAGCCGATTGGCGAACCGAGGGGCATCACGGTGGCGCAGCCGGCCTCTTCCAGTCGTTTGGCCAGAAGTGGATCGGCATTGATGTAGGGCAGCACCGTGAAGCCCTCCTTCACGAGTTGCTCGGCGGCTTCCAGGGTGCCGATCGGGTCAGGCAGCAGATGCTTGCTGTCGGGGATCACCTCCAGCTTCACGAAGGTGTTGTCTTCCTGGCCGGCCAGCTTGGCCAACTCCCGGCCGAGCCGAGCGACTCGAATCGCTTCTTCAGCTGTTGCGCAGCCAGCGGTGTTGGGAAGCATCCAGATGCGTTCCCAGTCGATCGCTTCCATCAGACCCTCGTGGCCGGCCGCCTGGCTCTGCACCCGCCGCACTGCCACGGTCACGATCTCGCAGGCGCTGCTGATCAGGCTGGCTTGCATGGCCTGAATGCTGGGGTACTTGCCGGTGCCTGTCATCAGTCGGCTGCAGAAGCTTCGCCCGCCGATCACCAGGGGGTCGACAGGCGAGGGGATGGAGGCGGTCACGGCAGCGGATTGGGCCATGCAGCGAACGTACCGCGCGGTCCTGACTGACCGCCCCGCTTCTCTTACCCTTGGGCATCTTTAAAGATCTGACGTGATTCCGCTCCTGCTGGCTGCAACGCCCCTGCCTGTGGGCAGTGCCGTGCCTTTCCAGGAACCGGCGGCCGCGCCCATCCCGCTCGCTGAGAATTTTGGTCAGCAGGTGTCGATACGCACGTTTGATCCCGTTGCACGTGCCTCACAGCTCGCCACCCAGCTGCCTCGTCAGTGGAGCGGCACGTACCAGTCATTCACCGGCGCTGCACCTGTGAGCGTGCAACTTGATTTGGCCTCCGCCACCGCGCTGGGCCAGATGATCGATTTGCGCGGTCAGATCACGGTGGGCTCCACCACACTGCCGGTTCAGGGCAATCTCAATGCCAACTCTGATCAGCTTGACCTTCTGTTGCTCGGTGATGTGAGTGCAGCTGGTCTGGAGGATGGCGGCCTGTTTCTAGGGCTCCAGGGCTTCAGCCTTGCCGGCTGGTCGGCGCCGAGGCTCACCAATCCTGGCGGTCAGCTTGTGCTGAATCCGGTGGGCAGCAGCACCTCACCCGCCGTTCGCGGTCTTTGGTGAACGGATGATTGAAGAACAGCAGCCAGAGCTCAGGCTGCCGTTCTTTCCAGGCGCTTGAGGCGTTTTTTCGCCGTGCCGTTGCCGCTGTCCAGCTCGAGCACCTTCAGGTAGGTCTCCTTGGCTTCCTCGGGCTTTTGCTGTTTCTCGAGAGCAAAGGCCAGATTGTTGAGCGCGACTGGATAGTCGGCCTTGGCGCGCAACGCTGTGCGGTAGTGCTTGATGGCAGCGCTGTAGTTGTTTTGCGCTGCTAGGGCGAAGCCCAGCGCGTTTTCGATCAACGCCTGGGCTTCCGGGGGCTCACCAGCAGAACACTTGCTGGCTTGCTTCAAGTTGTCGACAGCTTGGCTGTACAGCCGTTTGCGCAACTGAACAGAAGCGAGCTCGTAAAGGTCAGCTGCGGTCTGATCGCCGGACTTGCTGGAGCTCTCCAAGCGAATCAGTGCGATTTCATCGCGACGGACCCGAAGGATCTGCCGAGCCACCAGGACGGCAGCGGCACCCAAGATGACGAGTAGCCCGATCAGGTAGGCCTGAGGAAGTGAGAAATCCATCAACCAACCCGACCAGGCAACGCAGTCCGACAGTAACGATCAGCTCTTGGCGGTGCTCACCACAGCGGTGAAGCTGCTGGGATCCACAACGGCGAGCTGGGCCAGCATCTTGCGGTTCAGCTGCACATCGGCCTTCTTGAGACCACCAATCAGGCGGCTGTAGCTCAGGCCATTCAGACGAGCTGCAGCGTTGATGCGGGCGATCCAGAGGCGACGGAAGTCGCGCTTGCGGCGGCGACGGTCGCGGTAGGCATTGCAGAGGGCCTTCATCACCCGCTGGTTGGCGGTGCGGAAGAGCGAGCCGTTGCCACCGCGGAAGCCGCGGGCTAGGCGAAGAATCTTGTTGCGGCGCTTACGGGCGACATTGCCCCTCTTAACGCGTGCCATCGATGGTTCTCAGAAAACGGTGATACAGCGGGTCAGCCGGGCGATTCAGCTGTAGGGGAGCATGGCGCGCACGTTGTCCGCGTCGCGCTCGTCAACCACGGCCATGGTGCCGAGGAAACGCTTGCGCTTCGGGCTCTTGTGGTCGAGCAGGTGATTGCGGAAAGCGTGGCGGCGCATGAACTTTCCGCTGCCGGTGGCTTTGAACCGCTTGGCGGCTGCTTTGCGGGTCTTGAGCTTCGGCATTGTCTACGCGCTCGGGCACAAACGATGAGGGTACGACCTGGGAGTCCCTTCCGCCAACTCCCCCTAGGGTCAGACCTGCGCCTCAGTTGATGCGATGGCCACTCCACGAGTGCTTTCCGCCTTCCTGTCGCTGGCGGTGTTCGCGGCCGGCTGCCAGCGGGTTGGGGCGACAGCGCTCACACGCTTGCCGGTGCCAGCTCCCCCTGCCCTGGCCGCCCGCCAGCCGGTGCTGTGGGTCTCTTTGGCGGCCCATTTGGGACCAGAGCCGCTGTTGCTGGAGGGGGCATCGGCTCCCCTCAAGCTGGTGGATGCCCGAGGCGCAAGGTTCAGCGCTCAGCGCCTGCAGCTGCGCTGGTCGGCTCAGGTCCTCCCCACGCCCGTGAGGATTCAGCGCCGGGTGCTCGGGCCATTCGCCAGCTTTGAAGCCGCCGAACAGGCGGCCCTGGCTTGGCGGCGCGAGGACGTGAACGCAGAGGTCGCCCATCCGAGGGACTGGGAGGTCTGGGCTCCCGTCGGAGTGGCCGCGCCGGCCGGATACATGGCGCGGCAGCTGGAGCAGCTGTTGAAAGACACCTGGGTCCCCCAGCTGAAAACATCCAGCGGCTGGCGCTCGTTGGAGGGGCCGCTTCAGATCCAGGCCCCCGGCGGCTTGCGCTTCAAGGGCGGCGTCTTCGCCGGGCCGTTCCGGCTCCAGGGGGATGCCTATGGCACTTGGACCCTTGTGGAGCAGGTGCCGCTTGAGCGCTACTTGCAAGGCGTGGTGCCCCATGAGATCGGTGCCGGGTCACCGCCTGCCGCGCTGGCTGCCCAGGCGGTGCTGGCCCGAACCTGGGCACTGCGCAATCAGCATCGCTTTGCGGTGGATGGCTATCACCTCTGCTCCGACACTCAGTGCCAGGTGTACAGCGATCCCCGTCAGGCGAGCGCTGCCGTTCGCCAGGCGGTGAGCAGCACGGCTGGCCGGGTGCTGGCCGCCGATGGTCAACCGATCCACGCCGTGTATCACGCCAATAACGGAGGCGTGAGCGCTGATGAGGATGAAGCTTGGCCCCTGCCGGAGCTTGGCTATCTGGAGCCGGCGCTGGATTTGCGCAACGCAGCGCCTCCGGGCTTGACCTTGCCCCTCGACACTTCCGAACTGGCTGGCTTATTGGCTCGTCGCTCGGGGGTGTTGGGTGTGTCCCATCCCCTGTTTCGCTGGCGCCGTGAACTCGATCAGGCCAGTCTGCGCAAGGGCCTTGGCACGCGTGCCGCCACTCTGGGAGCCCCGCTCAAACCCGTGGTGCTGGAGCGGGGCCCCAGTGGTCGAGTCGTGCGCTTGGCGATTGAGGGGCCCCGGGGTCGCGTCGTGCTGGAGCGCGATGCCATCCGCCGCACCTATCGCCAGTTACCCAGCACCCTGTTTCTTCTGAGTCCCACGGGGCCGGGTACCTGGAGCGTGGTGGGTGGCGGCTTTGGCCATGGTGCTGGCCTCTCCCAGGCGGGGGCGATTGAGCTGGCAGGCCGCGGCTGGAGCCTTGATCAGATCCTCGCTCGCTACTACCCGGGGGCCCGCCTGGTGCCGATCCAAGCGTTGACGCCGGCGCCCTGAAGAAGGCCTCTGGTCGAGCCCTTTAGAGTTCCTTCACCTGGAACACGCCATGGCCTCTGGGGGCACAGCCACAGGAGCCCGCCGTCTGCAGGCCTCACTGTTCCTGATCTGCTGCTGTGCAGCCGGAGCAGCACCCCATGCGCTGCCTTCAGGTCAGAGCTTGTGGCCCGCCCTGGCGCTCACCCTCTTGCTCGGGGCCTATGCGCTTCGAACCGTGTTCTGGCCGTTGCTGCGCAGCATCACCACGACTGCTGACAGTGAATCGCTCAGCGCTTGGCCAGCTGTGGATCTGGTGGTGGCAGCCCGTGATGAGCAGGCGGTGATCGGGCGCCTGGTGGAGCGTCTGGCAGAGCTCACCTACCCGCCGGACCAGCTGCGGCTTTGGGTGATTGATGACGGCAGCGAAGATCGCACGCCGCAGGTGCTCGAGAGTTACCAGCGCCGTTACCCGCAATTGCAAGTGTTGCGCCGCAGTCGCGATGCCGGTGGCGGCAAGTCGGGCGCTCTGAACGCGTTGTTGCCCCAGCTGCAAGGTCGTTGGCTACTGGTGCTCGATGCCGATGCCCAGTTCCAGCCGGATGGCCTGCAGAGGCTTGTGGCCTTCGCGGAGCAGGGCGGCTGGTCGGCGGTGCAGTTGCGCAAGGCCGTGGTGAACGCCGATCACAACTGGCTCACCCGCGCCCAGGCCATGGAAATGTCCCTCGATGCGGTGATCCAGCAGGGACGCATGCGCAGTGGCGGTGTCGTCGAGCTTCGCGGTAACGGTCAGCTGCTGCAACGCCAGGCGGTGCTGGCCTGTGACGGCTTTAACGAAGCCACGGTGACCGACGATCTCGACCTCAGCTTCCGCCTGTTGGTGCAGGGTCAGCCGGTCGCTGTGCTATGGGACCCCCCGATTCAGGAGGAGGCGGTCACGAGCCTGGCTGGCCTCTGGCGTCAGCGTCAGCGCTGGGCCGAAGGAGGATTGCAGCGCTTCTTCGACTACTGGCCTGAGCTCACCGGTCA
>JBIIDQ010000165.1:0-4563 GCA_044238295.1 Vulcanococcus sp. | reverse complement strand
GAGCCTGATCATCAGGGAGGCTCAGGCTTAGACCTCGCGCCTGAAATGCCTGGTTGCGTTCGGCCGCAGAGCCCGTGAGGCTCGTCACGGCGTTGGCATTCACCGTGACGGTGGTGACGCCAGCGAGCTCGAGCAGATCGGCAGCCGCGGCTGTGCCCGGGTCCACGGTTAGGCTCTCGTTGCCCAGACCGCTGATGCGACCTGCCTTTGCCGCTGCGTAGAGCCCTTTCAGCTCGACGGCGCTGCCGTTGATGGCGTTGAGCGCTGACGCATCAATCACTTCACTGGTGAGACCATCCAGCAACCGCATCAGGTCTGACGCCTTCGCTGAGGTGCCGATCAGGCTGAGCCGCTCTACGCCCTGCATTTGCAGGAGTTGCAGAAGCTGCCCGGCGGCATCCAATCGCCCCAGCTCCCGCCAGGTATCGCCCGCCACCGTGCCGCTGCGCTGCAGGCGCCAGTCGCCGGTGGGAATGGCCACGGTGTCGATACCGCTGCCGCCGCGCATCCAGCTGATCAGGGCATTGGATTCGATCCGATCGTTGCCGGCACCGCCATCCAGAAAGGCATAGGCGGCCTCTGGGGAGCGAAGCTGGTCGTCGCCGCTTTCGCCGAACAGCAGCGACGCCTGCTGGTTGCTGGCGGCCAGGCTGTCGTTGCCGCCGCCCCCCATGGCCAGCAGCGGGTAGCTGGAGGGGAAGCCTGAAACCGTTGAAACGGTGAGCACATCGGCGTTGGCACTGCCATCGCCCGGGCCGAATTTCTGGGCCAGCCCCAGCAGATCGAGTTCGAATGACTGCAGCAGCGATGCATTGGTGGCGCTATAGGTAGCGTTGGCCGCAAAGAATTGGGGCCACACCACATCGCGCAGGAACAGTTCGGGGATGCTGAGGTCTGCCCTCAGATCCACGTCGAATACCAGGGTGGAACTGGCGGGGATCGAGCCGGTGGCCCGATCGCCATAAGCCAGCGAGGGGGGGATCACCAGGCGCACCTGTGATCCGAGGGGCAGGCCCTGCAGGCCCTGGTCCCAGCCGGTGATCACCCGCCCTGCGCCCAGGGTGAGATCGAAGGGGCGGCGACCCGAATTCAGGGAGCTGTCGAAGGGAGTGCCGTTGGTGAGGGTTCCGCTGTAATCCACCAACAGCCGCTGGCCCGCCGTGGTGAGGGGCCCATCCCCGAGCACGGTGATCTGCCGCTCCATCAGAGCCGGCGGCTGTGCGCCGCTGGTGCCGTCTGGGTCGATGGCCAGCAGTTGGGGCAACTCCCCTGGAAGGCCGGTACCCGTGAACAGCACTGGAACCGCGGTGGTGTCAGACACCAGCCCCAGGGCATCCCGCGCTTCCAACAGCACAAAACCCTGCCCCAGTTGCGAGGCCGTGAGTTGGGGAAGATCGAGGGCCAGCGTCCAGCGGCCTGTGCTGGCATCAGCCGTGGCCGTGGTGGCTGCAGCGCTCAGGGAGGTGCGCACCTGCACGCTGCTGCCCGGTTCGCTGGCCCCCTGAAGCAGCAGTTGAGCTGTTGCTCCAGGTGCGCGACGGATCAGAGCCAACGGAACCCCCAGGGTGGGATCCACGGCGCCACCGCCCCAATCAAGCGATGGGGGTGGTGGTGGGATGAAGGTGTTGGCTACGGCCACCCTCGAAGGCAGTTCGAGCAGTTCGACCCAGGCCTTGGGTGTATCCGGATCGGCTGCGGTGGCCTGGCTGCCCACCACCACCAAGGTGTCTGTGGTGCCGGTACTGCCAGACACTTTGGGCATCCAATCCATGGCCAGGGCCAGGTCTTCCCCCGAGCTCCCGAACTGGTAAGTCCAGAGGCGATCGCCCTGGGGCGAATAGGCGGTTAGAAAACTGTCAACATCGCTGCCATCTCCTTTGGGCGCCTGACCGTAGAGGCCCCGTGGCGATCCAGACGTGCCAGGTGCAGCAGACGTGAGACCGAGCACCAGGATCGTGCCATCGGGACCCACGCTGAGATCGGTGATCTGTTGGTTACCGGCGTCGCCCAGTAGCCGGCGCCACAGGAGCGCCCCATCAGGGCTGTAGCTGGCCAAGCCAATATCCGGGCCACCGCCAGCGGGGTTCAGACCTAGCGAGCCCTGCAAGGTGGCCGCCACCACAATCGTGCCGTCAGCGCTGACGGCCAGACGCGGCTGCTGCTCGGTGGAACTGTTACCGAACAGGCGCTCCCAGAGGAGTTTGCCATCCCGGTCCAAGGCCGATACAAAAACATCGGTGCCCCCATTGGGAACAAGTCCGGTGGTGGTGGGCGCCATAGCCAGTCCCACCTCCACCACCGCCGGTCGCGACGTGCCAGCAGCGGAGGTGAGTAGCACCCCATCCGCCGCCTTGGCCTGGATGTCGGTGGGGCCGGTCAGGTAGGTGCGCACACCCTCCTCGGCAGGCCCGGACGGTAGGAGGGAATAACGGGTGCTGAGCGCCCCGCCGCCTGCCTGGCTGGTGCCCACCGTGATCAGGCTGGTGCCAGCGGCGCCACTGGAGAGCAGCAAGCGCTGGATCTGCTCGGCCGGAAGCAGGGTGCTCCAAACCACACTGGGCGCGGAGGTCAAATCTCCCAGTCCCAACAGCAGGGTCTGGGATGCCGCGCCTTGCGCTTCCGCCAGCAGGGCGAGGATCGCTGTATTGGTGGCTGGATCAACCGTGAGGGCGGATCCCAGCAGGCTGATGGGGGCTGTCAGTGCGCCTGAGGGGGCGCCCATGGCAGCCGCAAGCCCAGAAAACGATGCCTGGTCGATCAGCCAGGGGGAGCCCAGCGCTGCCGTGGACCAATCTGGAATGGGTAGCAGCAGAGCCGAGGTGGCGAGTGCGCTGGCACCATCGGCGCTTCCCAGGGCGTAGCCGCCCTGAATGCTGCTGAGCTGGGACTGAAGCAGGGGTGCGACACCCGCCCAGAGAAACGTTTTCTGGCGAAGAACAGGGCTTAGGGATGGGTCGGTGCTGCTTACAGCCATGGCATCAACAGCATCAGTCCTAAGAATCTCCTGAAGGCAAATTTACGGATGGCTGCATCACCCCGCCCCAGATCTGGGGCGGGGTGAGTCACTGGTCGCATCACACGCTGGCGACGCTCTGCTGCAGCAGGGCCACATCGGAGAAGCGGCTGGCCAGCGGAGCCACCTGGCTCGCGCTGGGGCTGATCACATCGCGGCTGAGGTTGAGATCGCCAGGGTTCACGCCCACGAGGGTGGCGACGTGGTCGCTGCCGAGCTGCACCTTGGTGCCACCGGCCATCGATGAGAACACCGGAAGCTGGGCCACGGCCTGCTGTGCAACCGCCTGGGCTGCAAAGACCAGGGTGTCAGTGCCCGGCTGGAAGTCGGTGACCACGTTGGCGGCGCTGCCACCGCGCCAGGCGCTATCGAAGAGAACAAATCGGTCACTACCGGCGCCGCCCTGCAGAACGTTGCCGCCGCCGAGGGCAATCAGCAGGTCATTGCCGCTACCACCCACGAGCACATTGGCCCGTCCACCCACCAGGGTGTCGTTGCCGGCATTGGCGCTGAGGCTGGCGGGAGCGCTGGCGGAGCCGATCAGCAGATCGTCGCCGCTGCCGCCAACGAGGCGCCCACCCTGGGGAGCCGACAACACATCGGCGCCATCAAAGCCGTAGGCACTGTGCTGACCTTCAACGGCGCGGCTGAGCCGCACCACGTCTTCCCCGGCACCGCCATGGATCTGGAGGGGATTGATCTGCACCCCCTGCAGCGCCAAATCGCCGCCGGCCGCATCGAGGCGCACCACCGAGGGCCGGAGGGTTGCGGCGGTGGTGGGAGCGACCAGCACGAACGGCCGCTCGCTGGTGGTGGCCACCAGACCGGCGGTGTCAGTGGCGCGTACCTCCACGCTGCCGTTGTTGCTGCCCTGGAAGCGGATCGCTGCCAAGGCCGCCTGCACGCTGGCGGGATTGAGGGCAGCGCCAGTGGTGGCGCCTGTGAACAGGATGCGGCTGCCGCCCTCGAGGCTCTGGGCCTGCAGCCCGGCTGGCACCTGGGCCAAGTCGAGCTGAAGCGTGCTGCCGCCTGTCACCTTGATCTCCACCTGACGGATGGGGGCATCGGTCTGGGCGAGGCGCAGGCCGGCGCCGAGCAGGCTGGTCTGGCCGCTGATCGCCTGCAGAAGGCTGGCGCTGGTGCGCAGATCCGGCGTGAGCCGGACGTTGACCCCAGCCAGCAGCGGATTGCCACGCAGATCGCCGATCTCGGTGTTGCGATCGAGTACCACCTGGCCGCTGCCGGTGTTC
The DNA here is from genome assembly GCA_044238295.1 of Vulcanococcus sp. Taxonomy (GTDB): domain Bacteria; phylum Cyanobacteriota; class Cyanobacteriia; order PCC-6307; family Cyanobiaceae; genus Vulcanococcus. The sequence continues at coordinate 300 of JBIIDQ010000165.1, read as the reverse complement.
ACCAGCAGTTGATCGAGGCCAAGCTGGAAATCGCGAATGAAGTCAGGCCGGCTGCCCACCTGGGCTGGTTCAGCCTCGTTGACTTCGAACACATCGGCTCCGATGCCACCGCTGATGGTGTTGGCGCGGTTACCTAGGTTGGTGATGGTGTCGGGGGAGCTGCTCAGTTCGAGTAGGCCGTTGACCCCAGCCTCGATACTCAGGCTGCCGCTGGGCCTCAGCACGAGCACGCGCTCGCTGGTGCTGAGATTGAGATCTAGGCCGGCGGGCAACTGTTCCAGGATCGACCCGTTGGCGCGG
>JBIIDQ010000164.1:0-4573 GCA_044238295.1 Vulcanococcus sp. | reverse complement strand
CTGAGGTGCCCTTCGTCAATCAGGCGGCGCTTTGGCCGTCCCAGACCGGCACCGTGAAGTGGAAGCAGGCGCCTTCATCCGGTTCGGACACCACCCAGATGCGGCCGCCATGCACTTCGGTGATGCGGCGGCAGACCGAGAGCCCAACCCCGAATCCGGAGGTGTTGGAGGAGGTCTGCGGAAGCCGCACCCGCTCCAGGAAGATTCGCTCTTGCTCATCCCGCGGGATACCAGGCCCGGAGTCGCACACGCTCACCTGCAGCCACTGGCTGGTGCGATGCAGGATTGTGAGGCTCACCTGGCCGCCATCGGGAGTGAACTTGAAGGCGTTTTCAAGGAGATTCAGTAGCACTTGCCGCATGCGCCGCTGATCGGCGTACACATCCGGTAAGTCGGTGGGGATGTCCGTGATCAGTTCCAGGCCGCGGCCCACCCAGAGTTTTTCCAGCTCGAGAATCGCTTCAGCGGCCACTGGCCCCAGGGCCAGCCGCTGGGGATTGAACAGTGCTTCCCAGCGCGTGGTTCCCACCTCCAGCAGATCCTTCGAGAGCTGTTCGATGTCATCGAGCCGACGCCCTAAGACATCGCGGAAGCGGGTCTCATCGATCTGGCCCAGGTTGAGGCTCTGCAGGGCCAGTTTCGAGGCGGTGAGCGGTGTGCGTAGTTCATGGGCCACCATCCGCAACAGCCGTTCCTGGACCCGCAGGCGTTCGATCAGGGTTTCGTTTTCCTGGCGCAGCACCAGCAGCTGGTCTTCGAGCTGCAGCTCTCGCTGCGTGCGGCTGCCATCGCTCTCGGCCGGGCGCAGGCTGATTCCCAGGCCACTGACCACCTCCAGTTGCTGCCAGCGCGGTAGCCAGTTGCGCAGTTGCTGCAGCAGGGTGTTGCCGGCGAACACCTGTCGGGGGGATGGCTCCAGCTTGATCAGCGCCGGAGTGGCGACAAGCCGGTGGAGCTCGAGTAGTTCGGGCCGTTCGGCTGGGTCGGCGATCTCCAGGCTCACATCGAAGCCAAAGTCCTGGTGTTCAAGAAAGGCCACCAGGCCACGGAGATCTGGGGTGGCTCGGTGATGGGGCGCTGCCACCAGCAGCAGCTTCAGGTAGCGGCGCTGACTGCTGTCGGGTTCGAGATGGGGAGGCAGGGCAAGGCCTGCTCCCCTGCGCAGCTCCCCGCGTTGTCGCGGTTGGGGAGTGGCGTTGAAGGGGAAGCGGTTGGGTTGAGGCTGGTCGGGGGGCTGTTCCCCAGCAGCGGGCACCGTCGCGCCGATTCTTCAGAAATTGTGCTTTCACCTTATTGAAGTTTGGCAGGCCGCGCTTGCCTCGCTATGACGACTGTGATGAGACGTTGTCCTGAGGCAAGACGTGGCTCACCCACGAGAACTCGCGACACGTGTGCATCCGGTGGTGTCCCAACCGCCTGGTCCCCCCGCTAGTCGCATCCAGCTCGACAACACGCTGCGGCGCTGGTTCAACCGAAACCTCGGTCTGTGGCGCTCCCGCCGTCAGTACTTTTTTCCGGATGACGAGGTGCTCCGGGTCGACATGATGTTGCGCGTCCAGACCTTCGAGGATCAGGCCGAGTCCGAACCGCGCTATCGCTTCACCTGGTGGCCAGAGAAGGAATACGACTTCTTCGACATCAAACCCCGCTACGTGCGCGAAGGCACGATGGATGCCTCGCTCTGTGGTCATCAGCTGCGCCGCAGCCGCGGCTTTCTCTGCGGCTCCCCCACCAAGAGCCAGATCCGCCAGGCCGATGAGCACGAGCTGGTGTTTGAGTCGCACTATCAGCAGTGGGACATCCTCGAGCACATCCGCCTGGTGGATCAGGACCGCTTCCGGGCGCGCTCGATTTACTCCTGGTGTGACGGCAACCTGGAGCTGGCGGAGATGCACCACGAAATCAGGATGGAGCCCCCAGGTCCCCCGCTGCCAGCCGATGCCTGATGGCGATCGGCTGGTTTTGCAGCAGGATTAGGCCACATCGCTTGTTTCGCGTGCGCTTCCCCGCAAGCCGCCTCGGCCTTCTGCTGCTCCCCCTGGCCTTGCTGCTAGCTCCCATGGCTGCGGTCGCTGCGCCTGCTTCGCAGGCCGACATGAGCCTCTATACCCGGATCGGCGCCCTCAATGTGTGCATCGCCCGGGCGGCTGGCATTGAGTTCGACAAGGCGGTGGCCGTGGCCGGAGAAACCATTGCTCAGGTGATTCAGGGCCAGCACGATGGTGCAATCGCCCAAGTTGGCTCGAAGCCGCTCTCCCTCGACGAGTTGCGTAAAGGAGCCATCAATTCCGCGGTGCTCGGTGCTGTGGAGGTGTGTCCCGACGAAGTGCCAGCGGATGTGCGCAAGAAAGTGGAAGAGGTGCTGAAAAACCGCAGCACAGCTCCGGCAGCTAAGCCCGCCCCTGCCAAGAAACCCTGAGCACTCTCTGAGCAGCTGGAATGCCGCTATGGCCACTGTTCGCCTCGCCGATTACCAACCGGCCCCTTATCTGATTGAGCACACCAGCCTGAGGGTTCAGCTCTTTGCTGACCACAGCTTGGTGGAGACCGACCTGCAGCTCGAGCCCAATCCGCTTGCCGAGCCTGGGCCTCTCGAGCTGCAGGGGGTCGAGCTGGAGTTGCGGGAGCTGGAGCTCGATGGCCAGCCGCTGGAGGCGAATGCCTACCTGCTGGAGACGAATCGCCTGGTGCTGCAGCACCCGCCGGCTCGACCCTTCCGCCTGCGCACTGTGGTGCGCATCCACCCGGAAACCAACACCAGCCTCGAGGGGCTGTACGTGAGCGGTGGGATGTTCACCAGCCAGTGCGAGGCGGTGGGCTTTCGCCGCATCACCTTTCATCCGGATCGCCCCGATCTGCTCAGCCGCTTCCGGGTGCGGATTGAGGCGGATCAGGCCAGCTGCCCGGTGCTCCTGTCGAACGGCAATTGCATGGAAACGGGCGCGTTGCCGCCAGCTCCCAACAGCGAGGGTGCGGAGGCTTCAGCGCGGCACTTTGCGGTTTGGGACGATCCGTTCCCCAAGCCCTCCTATCTCTTCGCCTTGGTGGCTGGACAGTTAGAGGAGGTGAACGATCAGTTCATCACCCGTAGCGGTCGTCGGGTGCAACTACGGTTGCATGTGGAGCCGGGCGACGCCCCCTACACCGCCCACGCCATGGCATCACTGAAGCGATCGATGCTTTGGGATGAGCAGCGCTACGGCCTTGAATACGATCTCGATGAATTCAATATTGTTGCGGTGCGCCATTTCAATATGGGCGCGATGGAAAACAAGAGTCTCAATATCTTCAACTCGAAGCTGGTCCTAGCCGATGCAGCGACTGCCACTGATGCAGAGCTCGAGCGCATTGAAAGTGTCATCGCGCATGAGTATTTTCATAACTGGACCGGCAATCGCATCACCTGCCGCGACTGGTTTCAGCTCTCTCTCAAGGAGGGGCTCACCGTTTTTCGCGATGCGAGTTTCACCGCAGATCTCCACTCCGCAGCGGTGAAGCGCATCGAGGATGTGTCACTGCTGCGCAATACCCAGTTCCGTGAGGATGCAGGGCCAACGGCGCACCCGATTCAGCCGGATCACTACCAGGCGATCGACAACTTCTACACCACCACGATCTACGAAAAGGGAGCGGAGGTGATTCGAGTGCTTCACACCCTGCTGGGTGAGGAGCTGTTCATGCGGGGTATGGCGCTCTATGTGAGACGTCATGACGGCACCGCTGCTACCTGCGATGACTTCGTTCAGGCGATGGAGGATGCAGCCGAGCAAGCCTGGGCTGGTGGTGCCGCAATGCCCCGCTTCGATTTCCAGCAGTTCCGGCGGTGGTATCACCAAGCTGGCACTCCGCAACTGCAGATCGAGCGTCACTGGGATGGCGAGCAGGGCGCCCTGCGGCTGAGCGTGCGTCAGAGCACTCCACCAACCCCTGGCCAACCGCAGAAGCAGCCAGTTGTGATTCCGCTAGTGCTGGGTCTAGTGGGTCAAGCCGGTGAGCCGCTGGAGGTTCACTTGCAAGGCGAGACCAGCCATGAGGCTCGGGCGGCTGCGCTCCCCCACGTCTGGGGGGATGCCAGTCGACTGCTGGTGATTGATCAGCCTGAACAAGAGATTCAGATCGAAGGTCTCGAGCCGCACAGCCACCCGCCGGCCCTCTCGTTGCTGCGGGGATTCTCTGGGCCAGTGAAGCTCGAGATCGAGCGCTCCACGAACGAGTTGTTGCATCTGCTGGCCTGCGATAGCGAGCCCTTCGCCCGCTGGGATGCGGGTCAGGTGCTGTTGCGCCAGGCGGTTCTTGAGCGCGCCGCCGGCAGCGCCACCGATGAATTGGAGGAAGGCCTGGTGGCCGCCTTTGAGCGGATCCTGGCGGAGGTGGGCCTGTGCGATGCCAATCGCAGCATGTTGCTAGCTCTGCCTGGCCTGCCCGAGCTTGAGGATGCCGCCTTGGCCGCAAACGGCATGTCCGATCCGCCGGCGTTGTTCCAGGCGTTGCTGGATCTGCAACGCCGCTTCGGAGCGGAACTGGCCGACCCGTTGGAGCACACCCTGGAGCGCTGCCGTCCCCAGTGGCTGTT
>JBIIDQ010000163.1:0-4582 GCA_044238295.1 Vulcanococcus sp. | reverse complement strand
CTCTTTCTGGAGGCGCAGGGTCATCACCGCATCAGCGCCCGATAGAGCCTGATCGAGATCGCGCAGCACCTGGATGGATCCACGCTGGGCAACCGGATCGATGGGCTGACCTGGCGGCGGGGCTGCCGCAAAAGCGCTGAACGCCTCGGGCAGCAAGGTGGGCGGGCCGCACAACACCACCTCCGCGCCGCAGGCGGTGAGAGCCCAGAGATTCGAGCGGGCCACACGCGAATGCAAGATGTCGCCCACGATCACGATGCGGCGGCCCCGCAGGGCCTCAGGTGTTGGCGCATCGGGAGCGAAATGCCGCGCCAGGGTGAACAGATCCAACAACCCCTGGCTGGGATGGCTGTGCAGACCATCGCCACCATTGAGCACCGCCACCCGGTCGCCACTGGCATCGAGGTCTCGGGCCAGGGCAGCCGGCACCCCGGTGCAGCGGTGACGCACCACCAGCAGATCTGCACCCATGGCCACATAGGTGCGCACGGTGTCGAGCAGGCTTTCACCCTTGCTCAACGAACTGGACGAGGGCGAAAAGCTCTGCACATCAGCCGAGAGACGCTTGGCTGCCAGCTCGAAGCTGCTGCGGGTGCGCGTACTCGGCTCAAAAAAGAGGGTGGTGACCAACCGGCCCTGCAGGGCTGGCAACTTGCGGGCTCCGGAAGCGGGCATCACCCGAAAGCGCTGGGCCAGCTCCAGAACAGTGGTGTAGTCGTCGAGCGAGAACGCCGCCAGATCAAGCACGTGGCGGTGGGTCCAGTCGCTCAAGGTGGGCTGCGGGAATCAGCTTCAGGCTAAAAGCCCGAGGTGAACTCGGCCAGATGCAACGCATCAGCCCGAGCAGGCGTTCGATCCCCACGGGCCCGCTTGCTAACGCTGCGGCTGGAGGGCAAATACCAACGCCAGGGGAGCTCCTGGGCTTGGTTGATCCCGATGCGAGTCGTCTGTACCAAGCCGGCTGAGCAGCAAGGATCCAGGGCCTCAGGACGTGGAGCCAGCCAGAGACCTGCTTGTGAATCCACAGGAGCGGAATCGTGACGGCCATCGATACCAAATCGGCGCGCCAGCAAGGCGGGCCCGGCGCCACCCGTTCGGGTTCTCCTGGCATCGCCACGGCCCGCAGCAAGACGCCATTCGCCCAATCAGCCCGGCAGGTCGTGACATTCACACAGTGGTGAATGCCATAGCTCACATACACATAGAAGCGCCCAGGCTCGCCAAAGAGTGTTTCATTGCTCGGAGAGCGACGGCGGTAGCCGTGGCAGGCGGGTTCCTCCTGGGAATACGCCTCCGTTTCCACAATCACGCCCCACAGCAGCTCGCCAGCCGCCTGGCGTTTCACTAGCAGGCAGCCGATGAGCTCGGGGGCGACCTGCTCGGCGGGGCGAGCGAAGAAAGATTGAGGGAGGCAGCGGGAGAGGGCTGAGGCGATGGGCACGCTTTAGCAATAGATGGAGACTACTAGAGAAACCGAGATAACAAATAGGAATAAGCCATAAGAAAACCCCAAAAGCCAACAAGAACTTGATCAAAAACCCGCTTAATCAACAATCAATTCATATGTCGCAGCACAGCAGCTACCTAGCCCCTTAGCACCTAGAACGACTTCAAACGCACTCGTTCCATGGACCGTCTCAAATGGCTTTGGCAGTACTCCAATCAAGACGGCGGCAGCCCGATTGCCCAGGGCAGGCTATTCACCAAGAGCAAACCCAATAAAAACGGCTTCTACCGCGTCACCGCCATCAAGGGAACGGTTGATGGCGTGAAGATTGACTCCCTCCTACCAGCGGGCACTGGAATCCCAGGGAATGTTGATCCGGTCACCGGCATTCCATACCTTGGGGACAACAAAATTAGACCCGAAAGCCTGAACCCAAACAAAGCGCAACTGACAGATGGCGGCATCGTCTTCTCACTGGAAGACGACAACTTTTCCAATCTCTTTTACAACACGTTCCCGCCAACAGCCAGCTACTACGAATTCCAGTCCGCGCCGCCCTATCCAGATGGACTGGTGGAGCCCAATACGCAATCGATGATCAACTTCTCCGCCTGGATCAGCGACATCCTCTGATTGCTGCGCGAAAAAGCTTCAGAATGCCGACAACGCCATCAACCCAATGCATTCCAGCGGTTTCACCCTCGCCACCGTGCTGATCGGTGGTAGCGGCCTGTTCGTACTGGCCACCCTGTTCTTCGGAACCAAGGGCGGCTACTACGACACCGACAAGTACGACGGCAACGGCACCGCCCACTAATCAGCCTTCAGCCCTGACTTGGAAGCTGCTCCGATTCCGGGCAGTCGCCGGTGACCTCAATGTCTTCAGGCAACGCGTTGCGGCTGAAATAGGCCAGGCGAGTGCTCACCGCGCCGATCGAGTCGAGCCGAACGCACTCCTCCCAGCTATGAAGCTCGTCGTCGTCTTCGGCGTCGTAGCGCAAGGTGACCAAATCCCCTTCCAGCTCCACCACCAGCGCCTCTTCAATCCAACGCTGCTGATCGCGAAGAAACACCCAGATCGGACGTTGCTCGCACTGGAAGCGGTACAGCTTGCGCTGAAGCATGGGGCACCACCTAGGAACCACCTGAACTCAATCCTAGGGATACTGAACGAACTTGAGCCCCGCTGCCGTTGTGGTTGCCACCAGTGTTGAGGAGATTCGCCTGCAGCTCCGCAGCTGGCCGGAAGTGGAGGCCTACCTGGAAGGCTGCAAGGGGGTCATCGTGCCGCTCGGCTCGACTGAGCAGCACGGGCCCACCGGTGCGATCGGCACCGATGCCCTCACAGCGGAGGCTGTGGCCCTGGAGGTGGGGCGGCGCACCGGCGTGCTGGTGACACCGGCCCAAGCCTTCGGCATGGCGGAACACCACCTTGGATTCGCCGGCACCATGAGCCTGCAACCGGCCACCCTGCTGGCGGTGATCCACGACCTGGTGCTCTCGCTAGCCCGCCACGGCTTCGAGCGCATCTACGTGATCAATGGCCACGGCGGCAACATCGCCACCACCAAAGCCGCCTTCGCCCAGGCTTACGGCACAGCCGCTAGTCGCGGACTGGTTAACGCCGGATCCTTACGCTGCAAGCTGGCGAACTGGTTTATGGCACCCGAGGCCATGGGCCTGGCCCGCGAGCTCTACGGAGATCGGGAAGGTCACCACGCCACCCCCAGCGAAATTGCCATCACCCTGGCTCTGGAACCCAGCCTGCAAAGCAAACAGAGGCCGCTACCGGAGCCCGCACCCGCCGGGCCCATCCATAGCCCCGAGGACTTCCGCCGCCGCCACCCCGATGGCCGGATGGGATCGGATCCGTTTCTGGCCAGCGCCGAGCATGGCGATCGCTTCCTTGATGTGGCAGCCACAGCCCTGGCAGCCGATCTGCAACGCTTCCTGGAAGAGCCCGCCAGCTAGGTTCTGCCCATGAGCAACATCAGCGCCGACGACGTTCGCAAGGTGGCCAAACTGGCCCGCCTAGACCTACCCGAGGACAAGATCACCACTTACACCACCCAGCTCGAGCGAATCCTCGGTTACGTGGACCACCTCCAGGCTGTTGACACCGAGGGAGTCCCACCCACGACCCGTGCTGTGGAAGTGGTGAACGTGACCCGCGAAGACGTGGTGGTGCCCACCGAAGTGCGAGAGCAGCTGCTCGAAGAAGCTCCCCAGCGCGAGGGAGACTTCTACCGCGTACCGAAAATTCTCGCCGACTGATCGAACGGTCCCCGTTCAGCGCAAGAGCACTAGCGCCGCGGGGAAACCGCGGTGCGATGAAGGAGAGCTACGACATGCCGTCGGGCCTTAAAGCTGGGCAAGAGACCAGCGATGGGACGCAGCTTGCTGCGGCGACGCCTGTGGCTGCGCACGCCGAGCACGATGTCGTAAATGAAATTCGTGAGATCAGAACGGCTCTCGAACAAACCGAGACGCTGCGGTGAGCCCTTGGCATCCAGGATCGGCTTGGTGGCTTCGTAGGCCGGTTTGTATTCAAACCAAGGAATTGAAGGCCACAGGTGATGAACCAAGTGATAGTTCTGACCCATGATCAGCCAGTTCATCAGCCTGCTGGGATAGATCCGGGCGTTGTGCCAGCGGTTACGCGACAGGAATGGTCGGTGGGGGAGGTAGTCAAAGAACAAACCGAGCGTGACACCCACCATCAGTGCTGGCGCAAACCAGCAGTTAAAGATGAAATCAATAAAGCCATATTTGACTCCCGCCAGCACAATCGCGAAAAACACACCGCGGGCTAAACCCCATTCCAGTAATTCATAACGACGCCAGAGGCGACGCTGAAAGAAGAAATACTCGTGATAGAAGAAGCGCGGAGCAATCAGCCACAACGGGCCAAAGGTGCTCACGATGTGATCAGGATCGTTCTTCGGGTCGTTCACATGCGCGTGATGCTGAAGGTGTACGCGCGTGAAGACCGGGAAGCTGAATCCCAGGAGCAGCGCCGCCCCGTGCCCCATGAAGGCATTCCAAAAGCGATTGGGATGGGCTGCGTTGTGGCAAGCGTCGTGGATGACCGTGCCTTCAAGGTGTAAGGCCAGGAACCCGGTCGCCAAGAGCACG
>JBIIDQ010000162.1:0-4593 GCA_044238295.1 Vulcanococcus sp. | reverse complement strand
TGCACCCAGGTCATCGCCCGTTAAGTCCCGGTTAATGGTTGGTTCAACTGTTGATTGTCATAAGCACTTGCGTCCGAGTCCTTAACCCAGTCTTAAAAGCTTCGGCTAATTCTCGTGAGACGGTGGTGTTATGGGCTTGGTTCTGTATGGCAGCCACATCATCTACAGACTTGTTTGCGCTGAGGCGAAGGCCGCCCCAGGAAAAATTGGTCGACGAAGGCTTTCGAGTGCTCTCTGTCGCACTCGCCTCCTTGGTGGGCATTGTGCTTCTCGGGATTCTGCTCACAGTGTTGTTTGGGTCGCGTGAAGCCATGGCTCGCTTTGGCCTCCGGTTTCTGGTGCTGTCCGACTGGGATCCTGTTAGCGATACCTACGGAGCCTTCACGGCGATCTATGGCACCATCGTCACGTCCATTCTGTCCTTGTTGATCGCAGTGCCTCTCGGCGTGGGCACAGCGATTTTCATCACAGAAAATCTGATTCCCCTGCGCTTGCGACAGCTGCTTGGGGTGATGGTGGAGCTGCTCGCGGCGATTCCTTCAGTGGTGCTTGGCCTTTGGGCCATTTTTGTGATGGAGCCATTTCTGCGGCCCATTCTTGAGCTGGTTCATCGTGGTTTCGGGTGGATTCCCTTCTTTTCCACTGTGCCGCAAGGCCCTGGGATGGCACCGGCCATCCTGATTTTGGTGGTTATGGTCTTACCGATCATTACGGCCATCTCCCGCGATTCGCTGCAGCAGGTGCCGGCCGAGCTTCGTCAGGCTGCCTATGGCGTGGGCACTACACGCTGGGGAGCCATCTTGCAGGTGATCCTGCCTGCAGCAGTGTCTGGCATCACTGGTGGTGTGATGCTCGCGTTGGGGCGCGCGATGGGGGAAACCATGGCGGTCACCATGATCATCGGTAACTCCAACAACTTCAGCTGGAGTCTCTTGGCCCCCGGTAACACCATTGCTTCGATGCTGGCCAACCAGTTTGGTGAAGCGGATGGCTTCCAAGTTTCGGCCCTGATGTATGCAGCGGTTGTGTTGATGATCCTCACTCTATTGGTGAATGTTTTGGCGCAGTGGGTCGTGCGCCGCCTCAGTCTCAAATACAGCTGAATCGATGGCTTCCACCACCACCACCACTACTTCGGCCTTTGCCGGCACTTCTCTTCGTTTCAAGCCGTCTCTACCCCGAAACCGTTGGAACAGCTTCTTCTCAGCGATCGCGGCACTCTTCTCCCTGATCGCAGTGCTGCCCCTGTTTTTGGTGTTGGCCTACGTGCTGTTCAAGGGTGGATCCCTGATTAGCACCAGCCTGCTCACTCAGTTGCCACCAGCCCCAGGCCTTGAAGGCGGTGGCATTGGAAACGCCATCCTGGGCACGGTGATCGTCACCCTGGTTGCAAGCCTGATTGCCATTCCTGTGGGCGTCGGAGGGGGTATTTACCTGGCTGAATATTCCCGTGGTGGCTGGTTTGCTCAATTCGTGCGCTTCGGAACCAACGTGCTCTCGGGCGTCCCTTCGATCATTTGTGGTGTTTTCATCTACGGCTTGATCGTGAGCACCCGGGTGTTCTTCGGCCAGAGCTATAGCGCCATGGCCGGTGGCATTGCTTTGGCGGTGCTCATGCTGCCCACGGTGATCAAAACTACCGATGAGGCTCTCAAGCTCGTGCCGCAGGAGTTGCGCTGGGGAGCCATTGGTATTGGTGCTTCTCGCTTCGTCACCATCACCCGGATCACCCTGCCTGCGGCATTCACGCCCATTGCTACAGGGGTGGTACTGGGGATCGCTCGCGCCGCTGGCGAAACCGCCCCTCTGATTTTCACGGCTCTGTTTTCACCCTTCTGGCCTGAGGGTTTGTTCAATCCGATCGCAACCATGTCGGTGTTGATCTTCAACTTCGCGATCATGCCTTACGAGGCTCAGAACGCCTTGGCCTGGGCCGCTTCCTTTGTGCTTGTGGTCATGATCCTGGCTGCCAATTTGCTCGCCCGCTGGCTCGGCCGTTTCGCTCGAGTCTGATTAACGCTAACCGCTTTGCCTCTCTCCAATCATTTGCTCATTTCACCCATGACCCCCTCGATGCCCTCTCTTTCTCACACTGAGCACCCGTCCTCTCAGTTCTGCATGGAGCTGGAGAATGTGGGCATTAGTTATGGCGGCAACGAAGCCGTGCGCGGTGTGTATATGCAGATTCCCCGCGGCAAGGTCACGGCCTTCATTGGTCCGTCCGGTTGCGGGAAGAGCACGGTGCTGCGTGCGCTCAACCGGATGAACGATCTAATCGAGGGCTGCACGCTCAAGGGTCGTGTGATCTTTGATGGTCAGGATCTGTACGATCCCCAAGTGGATGCCGTGGAGGTGCGCCGGCGCATCGGCATGGTGTTTCAGAAACCCAATCCCTTTCCTAAAAGCATCTACGAAAACATTGCTTTCGGAGCCCGTATCAATGGGTTTCGTGGTGATATGGACGAATTGGTAGAGCGCTCCCTCCGCAAAGCTGCCATCTGGGATGAGACTAAAGATAAGCTCAAGGAGAGTGGTTATGCCCTCTCTGGTGGTCAGCAGCAGCGTCTTTGCATTGCCCGTGCCATTGCGATCGAGCCTGAGGTGATCCTGATGGATGAACCTTGCTCGGCTCTAGATCCAATTTCTACCCTCAAGATCGAGGAGATGATGCATGAGCTCAAGAAGAGCTACACGATCGTGATTGTTACCCACAACATGCAGCAGGCCGTGCGGGTCAGCGATATGACCGGCTTCTTTAACGTAACGGCCAAGGCTGATGGCGATGGCAAAGTGGGCTGCCTCGAGGAATTTGCGCCGACAGAGACCATCTTTAACGCCCCCAGCCAGCAGGCCACCCAAGACTATGTGTCTGGTCGGTTCGGTTGATCGTGGTGAACAACGTCTCTGTTTCGCTCGCGCTAGCGTTGATCAGGCACCAGTTTTAGTCCGTGATCGATTCTTCAGATTCCAACCCGGATAGGGTGGACGGTACTCGATCTCCGTTGGAGAGCTTTAGTCACTACCGCGGTCATGACTGGACTCCCGAGCGCCTGGCTTTTCACCAGAACCTGGAGCAGTTCGCTGACAGGGTTGGCCTGATTGTGGGTCTCCAGGGGAACGGCAAGATCTCCCAGGAGGCTGCGTACGATGAGATTAAGCAGCTCTGGGGCACCCTGCGGGGTAGTCGTTCCTCGCTTCTTGAGTGAGTGTGAGCCCGGCTACAGCCTGGAGTGGTTGTCAACCCCTGGGCTGCTGGTTCATCCTCATGGATGTCGATCGATTCATGTCCTTTGACAGACGCTCTCCGGCTGATTTTCTCTGTTTTTGCTGCGTCGCTGATCCATGGCGTCGCGCTAAACCAAGGCTTTAATTTCTCCAGTGCTGTGACCGGTGATATTCATCCACGTTTGCGCCCTTTGATCGTTGCCCAGCCCTAAGTTCTGGCCCATCTGGGTCGTCATCGCAACGGCTGTGGCGTTGGGTCTTGTTCTGTTTGTTGTTGATCTCGGCTCGGTTGGTTTGGTGGATGAAACGCCACCGCTATTTGCGTCGTCGGCCCGCGGCATGGTGCGCACCGGCGACTGGCTGATTCCACAGGTCAACGGCTTACCCCGCTACGACAAACCACCCCTGGTTTACTGGTTGATGGCCGGCTTCTACAGCCTGCCGGACCACGCCAGTTGGGATCCTCTGGGCTCCTGGGCGGCTGCGCTTCCTTCGGCCCTTGCCTCGCTGGGTGTGGTTGTGCTGCTGGCCCTGGTGGTTGCCTGGTGGGAGCGCCGTTGTTTGCCTCAGCCTCAGGGTGTATGGCTGCCGGCTGCTCTGTGCTTCGGCCTCAGCCCTTTGGTGATGCTGTGGAGCCGTATCGGGGTGAGCGACAGCCTGCTAACGGCGTTGGTTGCCCTCGCCATGATTAGCTCCTGGTGGCGCCTGGAGAGCCCTCGGATTCCCTGGTGGTTGTGCTGGCTGGCGCTTGGGTTGGCCACTCTCACAAAAGGACCCGTTGCGTTTCTCCTGTTTGGCCTCACATGGGGTCTCTTTGGGCTGCAGCAGCGCCCCGGAAAACTGAACCTCGAGCGCCTGAGGCCCGTGCCAGGTGTGCTGCTCAGTCTGGTGGTGGCGGTTCCTTGGTTCGCAGCAGCGGCTCTGCGTGAGGGTGAGCCGTTTGTGCAGAGCTTCTTTGGCTATCACAATCTGCAGCGCTTCGCTGAGGTGGTGAATCGCCACGAATCCCCCTGGTGGTTGTACGGCGCTTTATTGGTGGTGGCCAGTTTGCCCTGGTCGCCCCTGTTGCTGCTGGGTCTGTGGCGTGCCCTTGTTGGACGGCAGGTGAGCTTGGCCAGCTTCGCCGCCTGCTGGCTTCTTGCCGTGATGCTGCTTTTTAGCTTCTCGGCCACGAAGCTTCCCAGCTACTGGTTACCCGCTACACCTGCAGCGGCCATTCTGGCGGCTCTGGCTTTGGCTCAGCGGGATCCCTGTACACGTTGGGCACTGCGCCTGAGTGCTTTCACCTCCTTCGCCTGCGCGATTGCGGTGGTTTTCACGCCTTTTTGGCTTGCGCAGATTCACGATCCCGATCTGGTGCTCTTGCCG
>JBIIDQ010000161.1:0-4594 GCA_044238295.1 Vulcanococcus sp. | reverse complement strand
GACCCAGGACCTCACCCAGCTGGGGGGGCTGTGGAGCAAGCGGCCGCTGGTGGGCCTTGCCTTCCTGGCCGGGGCCGCCGGTCTGATGGGCCTGCCGCCCTTCGCCGGTTTCGCTGCTCTGCGCGAGCTGCTCGACCTGGCTGCAGCCAGCGCCAATCCGGTGCTGCTCGGCGGGGTGGTGCTGCTCACCAATGCCCTGATCAGCGCAGGCCTGATTCGCATCTTCGGCCAGATCTGGGCCGGCCGCCCCACCCCCTTCACCGTGCGCTCGCCCGAGGTGCTCTGGTTGATGGTGCTGCCCACCACCGTGGTGATGGGCCTGGTGCTGCACCTGCCCCAGTTGCTGGTGGCCAACGGGGTGTATGCCCTCACCCCCTTGCCGGGCTGGGGACCATTGGCCTGGCCCCTGCTGGCCTCCACCCTGGTGGGCGGCTGCCTCTCGGCGGCGTTTTACCTACGGCCCCATGGACTGGCCCAGCTGCCGGCTTCCCTCGGCGGCCTGCAGGACTGGCTGGCCCACGACATGCAGACCGAGCGCTTCTATCACCGCACCGTGGTGGCCCTGGTGCTTTGGCTGGCCCGGCTCGGTGCCTGGACTGATCGCACCCTGGTGGATGGCTTCAGTGGCGGCACCGGCGCCGCGGCCTTGGCGGGGGCACGCCGCCTCAGCCTCACCACCTCCGGCCGATCCCAGGCCTATGCCCTCACGCTCGTGCTGGGGGTGCTGCTGATGGCGGCCTGGCTGATCGCCGGCAACGTCAGCTCCTTGCCCTCCCTGCTGCCCTGAGTGCCGACCATGACCCTGCTGTTGCTGCTGTTGATTCCCCTGGCGGCGGGCCTGGTGCTCACCCTGCTGCCCGAGGGGCGGCCCCTGTTGATCCGCAGCGGAGCGGCTGCCGCTGGCTTGGCCCAGCTGGCGATCGGCCTACTGGCCTGGCGCCAGAGCCCTGCGGAGTTTCAGCTGAGCTGGTTGCCGCGCCTCGGCCTCGCCCTGGATCTGGGCCTCGATGGCCTGTCGCTGCCCCTGGTGCTGCTCACCGCCCTGATCACGGCGATGGCAGTGCTGGCCTCGCCGGCCAACCAGCACCGGCCCCGCCTCTACTACGCCCTGATGCTGGCCACCAATCTGGGCGTGGTGGGCGCCTTTTTGGCCCGCAACGCCCTGTTGTTTGTGCTGGCCTTCGAGCTGGTGCTGATTCCCACCACCCTGCTGGTGGCGATCTGGGGCGGGGAGCGCCGCGCCGGTGCCGCTGTGCGGTTCCTGCTCTACGGGGCCGTGTCGGGGCTGAGCCTGCTGGCTGGCGTGCTCGCCTTCGGTTGGCTGGGCCAGGGAGCTGCCGGTGCCAGCGCTGCCGTCGATTTCAGCTTCCAGGCCCTTGCGGCCACGCCTCTGCCGGCCCAGGCCCAGGTCTGGGTGCTGGCCCTGCTGGTGCTGGGTTTCGGGATCAAGCTGCCAGTGGTGCCCCTGCATGGTTGGCAGCCGATCAGCTATTCCGAGGCGCCCGCGCCGGTGGTGATGCTGCTCGGGGGGGTGGTGTCGAAGCTGGGGGCCTATGGCCTGCTGCGCTTCGGCGTGGGTCTGCTGCCAGACGCCTGGGTGGCCTTCTCGCCCTGGATTGCCGCTGCTGGTGCGGTGAGTGCGGTGTACGGCGCCCTCAATGCCATCGCTTCCACGGACATCCGCCGGCTGATGGCCTACAGCTCTCTGGGCCACATGGGCTTGCTGGTGCTGGCCCTTGCCGCCGCCACCCCGCTGAGCCTGCAGGGGGCCGTGGCCCAGGTGCTCGCCCACGGCCTGATCGTGGCCCTGCTGTTTGCCTGCGTGGAGCTGATCCAGCGCAAGACCGGCACCACTGTGATCGCTGAGCTCTCCGGCCTGCTCAACCCGATCCGGGGCCTGCCCTTCACCATGGGGCTGATGTTCCTGGCCCTGATGGCCGCTGCCGGCATCCCTGGTCTAGCGGGATTCCCTGCCGAACTGATGGTGTTTGAGGGCAGCTGGAGCGTGTTCCCGAGGGCCACGCTGATCTGCCTGGTGGCCTCCGGCTTCACCGCTGTGTATGCGGTGCGCCTGTTCAACCGGGTGGGCTTCGGCCGTCTCGACAACAGCCGCGCCGACTGGCAGAGCACCCGCTGGGGCGAACGCCTGCCCGCCGTGGTGCTCACCACCCTGGTGCTTCTGGCTGGCATCTGGCCGATCGGCCTCACCGGCTGGAGTGAGGCCAGCACCGCCGCCATCGCCCTGCGTTCCCACCTGCCCGCATGACCACCACCACTTCCCCCGTGGGCACCAAGACGCCCCTGATTCCACCCTCCACCCACCGCTATGCCGATGTGATCCATCGGCTTGAGGCCGGTGGCTCGATGCTGCCCGATACCCCGGAAAATCTCCAGCAGATCATCGGCATTTACAAGGCCTACGCCGTGCCGATGGATTTCTATTGGCGCGACCTGCTCTACATCGCCGAGCAGGTGTTTCTCAATCCCCTGCCGGCCTTCAAATACTTCATTTCCCAGGAGTATCTGGATCGGCCCAACAGCTACGCCGGCGATCAGTCTCAGTTGCGCATCTGGCGCGGAGGTGACAAGGCCCACCCCGAGCTGCTGGAGTTCATGGAGCGGGGTGAGACCCGCCGCATGCCCAAACTGCTCCATCACCTCTGGCATGACCGGGTGAACATGGAGTTTGCTGAGGCCTGCATGCAGGCCATGCTCTGGCACCAGGGCATGGGCGGCCGCTTCAACGATTACCTCGAGAGCGACGCCTACAGGGCCAACGCCGATCGGGCTATCAAGGCCTATTTCAAGGGTAATCCCCTGATGCTCGGGCTCTACAAGCTGTTCCCGGAGATGTTCTTGGAGCAGGTGCGGCAGCTCAGCTACTACGCCAACCTCGGCCTGTTCTGGGAGGTGATGGCGCCGGTCTTTTTTGAGATGAGCGATATTTACGACGAGGGTGGCTTCAAGGGTGTACCCGATGCCATGGACTTCTTGGTGAACGGCATCTTCGCCGTGGCGGGTCGGCCGATCTATCACCATGTGTTCATCCGTGGTGAGTGTTTCGAAATCATCCCCAAGAGCGAAGGTTTTACCTGGCTCTATGAAGCTGCCCTGCCCTATGTGGAGGCGGTTTTCTACCGCACTTCACCCTTCCGGGGCACCAAGAGCTACAACGCCCAGGCCGGCCAGGTGCCTGCCGAACAGGCCGATTTCCACTACGGCATCCTCTATGCCGACGTGTTTCCGGTGGGCTCAGCGGGCATTCCGCCGACCCTGCTCATGCAGGACATGCTCCACTTCCTGCCGCCCTACCTGCAGGAGATGTATCGCACCCACAAGCGCGGTGAGGAAGACCAGCTGATTCAGCTGGGCATCACCTTCCAGCGCTCGATGTACAACGTGACCTCGGCGGTGATTCAGGCCCTGCGCTGTGCGTTGCTCTATCCGCTGGATGACACTGACCCGAAGCATCTGATGGCCAACCGCCAGTTCTTCGAGGCACAGATGGACCGTTTCCTGCGCCCTGAGGCCCGCCTGCCCGATATCCAGACCCAGGACTACCGCTGACCCTCTCTCCCATGGCCACCATTCTTGAAACCGCAGCCTCGGTGGGCTGCTTCAACACCCTGCTGGCTGCCGTGGATGCCGCCGGCCTGCGCGGCGCGTTGGAGGGTCCCGGCCCCTTCACCGTGCTGGCACCGGTGGACGATGCCTTCGCCGCCCTGCCGCCTGGCACCGTGCAGACCCTGGTGGACAACCCGCCCCAGCTGGCACGGATTCTCAAGTACCACGTGATTGCCGGTGCTCACACTCGGGAGTCGCTCTGCGGCCAGGCGGAGTGGGCCAGCCTGGAGGGGGCGCCGATTCCTATCCGCAGCTCCGAGCCTTTTGAGGTGAAGAATGCCACGGTTGTCACCGCCGACGTGGCTTGCGACAACGGGGTGGTGCATGTGATCAATCGAGTGATCCTGCCGGGTTAATCAAGTTGAGACGGCTTGTCTACTGACTATTGAGTTGTGCGTGGTCAAAGCTAGAGGCCCCACCATTCCGCTTAGGGAATGATGGGGCCTCGAATGAGATCAGTTTGAGGTGTTGTTCCTTACATTAGGAAGTGTGGGTCGCTCAACCGTTGTCCCGATCTGGTTGCCTATGGTTTCGTTTGCTGGAAGATCGACTCGCAGACAGGTCCGCGGGCTTTCCCTCAGAATTCCAGATCAGGCTTTCAGATAATCGATCACCTTGGCAGAGCGATTGCGAATGGCAGCAACTGCCCGCCGTTCGATCCCTCGAGCGGTATCGCGGGTCACACCTAGATTCCGGGCTACGGCGCTGAGATTCATCGGCTCCTGGCCATTGATCCCAAAGCGCAACCGCAGCAATTCCGCCTCCTGCACTGGGAGTTCCTGCAGAATCTCCTCGAGATCGTATGTGAGTAGCTGATTGCGCAGCCGCTCTTCGGGCCGCGGAGCTCCACAGCTGATTCGGTCCATCAGGCTGTCATCGTCATCCACGTTCGAGGCGGCATCGAGGCTCAACGGTTGCTGGGCCCGGAACAGGATTTCGCGGATGTCAAGCGGTTTCAGGCCGGTGTAGT
>JBIIDQ010000160.1:0-4622 GCA_044238295.1 Vulcanococcus sp. | reverse complement strand
CTCCAAGACCTGATGGAGCGCGCCGAGATCGTGAAGGTGTTCCACTTCGCCCGCTTTGATGTGGCGGCCCTCGGCGAGGGGCTAGGCATCCAGGTGAGCCCGTTGTTCTGCACCAAGGTGGCCAGCCGCCTGGCCCGCACCTACACCAATCGCCACGGCCTCAAAGAGCTGGTGAGCGAGCTCTGCGGTGTGGAACTCGACAAAGGCGCCCAGAGCAGCGACTGGGGCCGCGTTGAAGAGCTGAGCGATACGCAATTGGCCTATGCCGCCAACGATGTGCGTTATCTGCTGGCCGCCCGCGAGCGACTGATTCAGATGCTCGTGCGCGAGGAGCGGATCGCCCTCGCAGAGCGCAGCTTCCAGTGCATCCCGGTGATCGCCGAGCTCGATCGGGGCCGATTTGGGGCAATCTTCGAGCACCGCTGCTGAAGACGAGCGCACCGGCATCAGGCCGCGCTCAGTCGTCGCCGAGGTAGTTGGCCTCCTCGGCGACGGCTTCCAGCAACACATCGAGCAGCTGGCGCGATTCGTGGCCGACTCCCTCGGCCTCAAGCAACAGGCGCTGGGCAATCAGCAACTTGCCTGGGGTGTCGCGGACATCCTCGTGGGCTGCCACCAGATCCACCTTGCGGCGCGCCGCGGCGATGCTGATGCTCAAGGCGCTGGCCAACCGACCGCAGGCGATCACGTAGTCCTTGTCCTGGGGTGCTGCCATGCGGACGGCGAGAGGCGTACTGCCATCATCCCGCCTGGACTTCGGCCTCCTGCAAGAGCCGGCTCTCCACGAGGCCGGCCAGGGCCTCAGCGCCTCCGGCTGGCCCCATCCGCCGCCGGCCGATCGATCCCAGCTGAGCCCGCAGCCTTGGCTCCTGCAGCAACACCGCCAGCCGCTCGGCCAGCTGCCCCGGTGTGCGGCATACCGTGACCGATCCGCCCAGCAGGCGGCTCTGGCGCTGAGCGAAGCCCACCTTGAACTGAGGGCCAGGCCCTGGCAGGGAGAGGGCCGGTACCCCCAACCCCACCAGCTGCTCTGTGGCCGTACCTGCAGCCGCTAGCCCCACTTCAGCGCAGCCAGCCCAGGCGGCGAAACGCCCCGGCCCCACCAAGAGCAGCGCGGCGCCGCACTGCCAAGCAGCAGCAGCCTCCATCCCAGGGGGCACAACAGCTGGGACATAACCCAGGCTGTTCAGCAATGGCGCCCACTCCGATGCCGCTGGCCTGGAGCCGCAAGGAGCGAGCACCAGCAGGGGCTCAACAGAACGGAGAAGCGCCAGGGCCTCCAGGAGCCGGCGAAGATTGCCCAGCGCTTCCGGCATGCGGCTTCCCCCCAGGAGCAGCAAACAGCGGCGCCCCTGAAGATCAGCGGGAAGTGGCTTGGCCGCCAGCTCATCCATCATGGGATTGCCCGGCGCGAGAGCCGCCACGCGATGGCGACGCAGGCCACGGGCGGTGAGCGGATCGCGCACCGCCACCAGCCGGCAACGGCGACGAGCCATCAAGGCCCACTCCCAGGGATCCCATTCACTGCCTTTGCAGCGGTGATAGAGATCGGCCAAGGCTGCCTGCCCCGGCCCGCTGGCCCAGGTGTAATCGCTCTTGGGGGTGCCGATGAAGCCAAAGGGGGCGCCGCTGCTCCAGGCCAACAACAGCGGCAACAGATCACCCACCGCTAGCACAGGATCACCGCGGCGCCCCCAGCGCCGCACTAGGCGCCACTGGCGCCAACTCAGGCCCAGTACTCCGGCCCAGAGATCAGCGAGCAGGCCGCGCAGGCTCTGGTTGCTGAACCCGCCGCTGGGCAAAGGGCGGCGCGGTCCGACGCGCTGCAACACCCCTGCCTGCTCAGCAGCAGCAAAAGCAGCACCCTCCCCCACCAGAGGCAGCACAGCGATCTGGACCCCAGGGCGACGACCGTGCAAAGCCAGCAGCACACGCAGGGCAATGAGGTCTTCCCCGTGGCCGTTGCTCAGCACCAGCAAACGGCCAGGCATCCCGTGACTGATACGATCCGCCCTGGGAGTTTGCTCCCGCAAGGCGGCATGGCCAAGTGGTAAGGCAGAGGATTGCAAATCCTTTACCCCCAGTTCGAATCTGGGTGCCGCCTCTCGTTTCGATCAGCTTCCCCAGGTCACCCTTGGGGATTCAGAACTGGGCGCTACCGCAGGTCAGCCTCGATGCTCCACTGGAGCAGAGCTCCGGCACCGCCTTGATCGGCTCCAAGCACCTGACATTGGAGAGCAACCGGGTCGATCCGGCACGTGCCTTGCACCGACCTGGCGTCGGGAAGGGTCTGCGCGAGTCCCCGCTCATTGAAACGAGCCAAGCTGAGCGTACTGAGATTGAGCAGCAGAGGCTGGGAGAGGGTGCAAGCGCCGTTGCGGCAGACCATCGGCTTCTGCCCCTCTGCCAGAGCACCCACCAAGGTGATCTGAATCCATTCATTCCGCACCACACCCTCGGCTTGCACGCTTAAACGCACAATTTCCGGGCTGCGTTGATCCAATTGCACTGCGTTGCAACGCAGCTTGGGCGAAGCGCCCTGCTCGACCACACAACTTCTGGGCCTCTGCTGCCAGCGGCCAAAGGCTTCTGCCTGGCCCGCCATGGGATAAGCCGGGATCAACAGCACAACCACCGGCATCATCACGGCAGCCGCAACCGCCTGGCGGCAGGTCAATCCGCCCACCGCTAGTAACCGGAATCGGCTACGCACATGCCGATGCACACCAGGCCATTGCTGGCCGTACGGCCGCAATGGCTGCAGAGCACCGGATCCGGGCGGTTGGGCTGCTTCTGGTCGTGCGCCGCAAGAGGAGCAGCGTGATCGGAAGCAACCCCCGCTGGGCTGGGCAGAGAATTCACTGCAGAGATCGCCCGAAGTGGCTCGATCATGGCAAGCGGTCGCGGAAAACCAGGAATCGGGGTAGGCACTTGGGCCTGGGGGAACCAGTTTCTCTGGGGTTATCAACCGGATCGCGATGACGCGATCCTGTCGGCCACCTTCAGGCGCTGCCTGGACCAGGGACTGACCTTTTTCGATACGGCCGATTCCTACGGCACCGGTCGGCTGAACGGACGCAGCGAAGCTCTCCTGGGGAGCTTCGCGATGACAGTCCCGCCGCTGGAGCGCGAGCGACTTTGCATTGCCACCAAGCTCGCTCCCTTTCCGTGGCGCCTGGGCCGCAATGGCTACGCCCGTGCCTTCGCGGCTTCGCAGGAGCGGCTGCAGGGGCAGATGAAACGGGTGCAGCTCCACTGGAGCACGGCCCGGTATGCCCCCTGGCAGGAAGGCCCTTTGGTGGATGGCCTTGCGGATCTCGTACGTCGCGGGGACGTTCAGAGCCTGGGGGTGTCCAACGTGGGGCCGAAACGACTCCGCCAGCTGCACCAGCGCCTATTCGATCAAGGGGTGGCCCTGAGCAGCCTGCAGGTGCAACTCTCCCTTTTGGCGCCGCAAGCCCTTGAGCCAGGCGGAACTGCGGAGGTCTGCCGAGAGCTCAACATTGAGCTCATCGCTTATTCCCCACTGGCCTTAGGTCTGTTGAGCCGCTCGACCACAGACCTCAAGCGATCCATGTCCAGCGCTGCTTCCCGGCCGATCACCGGTGCTCGACGCAGCCTGTTCGCTCGACTTGAACCACAGCTCGAGACCCTGTGCCAGACGATGGCAGACATCGGAACGGGGCGCCCTGGAGGGCTGGCAGCTGTGGCGTTGAACTGGTGCCGTGCCCACGGGGCGATGCCGATCCCTGGGCTGCGCAGCAGCGAACAAGTGGATGCAGCCGCCGCAGCTTTGAGCTGGACCCTGAACCTCAACGAACGCAACGCCCTCGATCAGCTGGTGCAAGGGGCGGGTGCTGCGCGCATGCCCGCCAATCCGTTTCAAAGTGCCTGATCAGGCCTGGCCCATCTGCGGCGAAGGATCGGGGGTCAGCACCACAGGCATCCGCTCTCGCTCCAACATCACGGGCGCCTCGATGGGCCTGCTCAACGACACAAGCCTGGGGCGCGGAGGCTCGATTTCAAGCGGAGCTGCAACCGGCTCTTCTGGTGCCTGAGGGCCTTCGTCGCAGGCAGCAAGGGCTTCTTGCAACAACGAATCGAAAGTGGCACCCGGCAAACGATGACGGGCGATCTCCAGAAATGCCCTTGCCAGCGATTCACCAGCTGCGGCCTTGAGAGCGGGATTCGAGCGACGTTGCTCCTGCTCCTCTTCCACTGCACGGATAAAGCGCTCGGTGACGTCACGCTTGGTGGCGGCACGGATCCGGGTTTCCTGCTCCTGGGGGGAAAGTTGCAACTGCTGCTCGAGCTCCTCGAGGCGGCGGCTGATGCTTTCAAGCACTTCGCGGGCTTCCTTACCCACGTGGGCGAGTTGCCCGTCAGAGAGCCGAGGCAGATCGGCAACGAACACCTTGCCGTGATCACGGAGGGTGAGGAAGGTGGGCCGAACGCTGCCACGACTTGGGTAGCTATCGCGGGTGCGAACCGGCCGATTGGGCGGAATGGGGCCTGCTGAACTACGACGACGCGTAACCCGGGTGGGAGTGCTTAACAGTGAGCCGTTTAACGACATCTCGAACCTATAGAGAACTGAACCTATGAGCTGTGTTCTGCGTTGC
>JBIIDQ010000159.1:0-4685 GCA_044238295.1 Vulcanococcus sp. | reverse complement strand
GATCGATACCGGCGAACACATCGCGGTAGAGGGTGCGAGCACCGTGCCAGATGTGACCGAAGAAGAACAGCAACGCGAAGCAGGCGTGGCCGAAGGTGAACCAGCCGCGGGGTGAACTGCGGAAGGTTCCGTCAGAGTGGTAGGTCTCGCGATCGAATTCGAACGCTTCGCCAAGCTGGGCCTTGCGAGCGAGGCGCTTCACGTCTGCGGGATCGGTGAAGGTCTGACCGTTGAGAGCGCCGCCGTAAACGGTGGCGGTTACGCCAGTCTGCTCGAAGGAATACTTCGCCTCAGCGCGGCGGAAAGGAATGTCCGCACGGACGATGCCCTGGCTGTCTTCCAGAACCACAGGGAAGTTCTCGAAGAAGTTGGGGAGACGACGCACTTCCAGATCTCGGCCGTCCTTATCGGTGAAGGAGATGTGACCCAGCCAGCCGGTGGGCAGGCCGTCACCATTCACCATCGGACCCACGCGGAACAAACCGCCCTTGGCAGGGCTGTTACCCACGTAGTCATAGAAGGCGAGCTTCTCAGGAATCGAGGCAAAAGCCTGCTCCTTGGTGGCACCGTTGTCGAGCGCGGTCTGCACACGACGGTTGATCTCGGTCTTGAAGTAGCTCTGATCCCACTGATAACGGGTGGGACCGAACAGTTCAACCGGAGTGGCAGCCGCGCCGTACCACATGGTTCCAGCCACTACAAAGGCGGCAAAGAACACTGCAGCAATGGCACTCGAAAGCACCGTTTCGATGTTGCCCATACGAAGAGCCTTGTAGAGGCGCTCCGGCGGGCGAGTGGTGATGTGGAAAATGCCGGCGATGATGCCAACAATGCCTGCCGCAATGTGGTGGGCGACGATGCCACCTGGATTGAAGGGGTTGAACCCTTCAGGGCCCCAAGAAGGTTGCACCGGCTCGAGGTGACCGGTGATGCCATAGGGATCAGAAACCCACATGCCAGGTCCGAAGACACCGGTCAGGTGGAAGGCGCCGAAACCGAAGCAGGCCAAACCTGCGAGCAGCAGGTGGATGCCGAAGATCTTGGGAAGGTCGAGGGCGGGCTCACCGGTGCGGGGGTCCTGCCAGATCTCCAGATCCCAGTAGGTCCAGTGCCAGATGGCGGCCAGGAAGAGCAGGCCGCTGAAAATGATGTGGGCTGCTGCCACACCTTCGAAGCTCCAGAAGCCGGGGTCAACACCGGTTTCGCCGGTGATGCTCCAGCCACCCCAGCTGCCGGTCACGCCCAGACGGGCCATGAAAGGCATCACAAACATGCCCTGGCGCCACATCGGGTTGAGCACCGGGTCGGAGGGATCGAAGATGGCCAGCTCGTAGAGCGCCATGGAGCCGGCCCAGCCGGCTACCAGAGCGGTGTGCATGAGGTGCACGGCCAACAGACGGCCCGGGTCGTTGATAACGACCGTGTGCACCCGATACCAGGGCAATCCCATGGGGGTTAGGTCCGGGGAAACAATCAGCCGCACGCACCGGAGAACCGGTAAGCGGTTGGCAACACGATCAAGTTCAGCCAGTCGAAACCAGCAAACACTTGATCCGTGCTGGCGATGGTAAGGGGTTCGCGTGGCTCACTGATTCGATTGCGGTACGGCTGAAACGTGCCGTGATGGGGACAGCCCCGGCAGCACTCCCCTGAGCCGCAGGCGGCGGTTACAAAACGCAACCCTCGCCCTCACAATGGAGAGGTTGCCGGGGGATCCCATGCCCGTGATTCGGTTTGTGCGCGAAGGCCTCGACGTGGAGTGCTACCCGGGTGAAAACCTGCGGGAGGTGGCCCTGCGGGAGGGCATCGCGCTTTACGGCCTAAAGGGCCAACTGGGCAACTGCGGTGGCTGCGGCCAATGCATCACCTGCTTTGTTGATGTGGTGGGCGAAAGCGGCCCCGGCAGCCTCAGCGGCCGAACCGCAGTTGAAGACCAGAAGCTGCGTCGCCGCCCCCAGACCTGGCGCCTGGCCTGTCAGGCCTTGGTGCAGCAATCCGTACTGGTGCTCACCAAACCCCAGACCGGGCTTGGCGATGCCGATCAAAAGATTGCCCAGGCCAAGGCTCAGCCGCTGCCTGCGGGGCCCACCGCCTGGCCTGTGGACGAGAGCCTCATCGAAGACGAAGAGAGCGAAACCACTACGAGCGATGAAGAGGCCTGATGGGCGTCTGAAGGCGGTGATACCGTCATCGCGCTGAAGGCTTTTGCAATGGAAACCAACGATCTCGGCTTCGTCGCCAGTCTGATGTTCGTGCTGGTTCCAACGGTGTTTCTGCTAGTGCTGTACATCCAGACCAGCAGCCGCCAGGGTTGAATCCTGGGCATCTGCCCATCCAGCACCGTTCCCATTGAAAAATCCCCGGAGCAGCCCAACGGCAGCCTCGGGGATTTTTGCTGCGCTCTAGCAGCGCCGCTACTCAGGTTCAGCTGCGCCCCTCAGGCTCCCGCACCAGCAAAACGGGCGCAGGAGCATGAACGCGGATGTAATCGCTCACCGAGGAACCCAGCAGACGATCGATATCCACCAAGCCACGGGCCACCAGTGGCCGGCGATCCTGAGAGGCGATCACCACTAGATCCGCCTTCTCCTCCACCGCCGCCTGACACACACCCCGGCCGATGTCGCCGGTGCGGTGGAGGGCCTTCATCTCAACGCCGAAGCTACGAGCACGCTGCACTGCTTTATCCAGCACTTCATCGGCTGGGGACTTGCCGCCGCGGGAGGGTGTGATGTCCTGCCGGCTGATGTGAATGCCCGTCAGGCTGCCGCCAGGGATATCACGCACCAGCTCACAGGCCAGGCGCAGGGCGTCATCACCGACGCCCGTGCCATCCACAGCCACCATCACGCGGTTCACATGGCGCACGTACAGGTCGTCACGCACCAGCAGCATCGGGCGGGTAGAGAGCTGGAAGACGTATTGGCTGGCGCTGTTGCTGAGGATCGACTGCAGCCGACCCAGACCGCGTGAACCCATCACGATCAGGTCAGCATCGAGCTCATCGGCCACCTTGAGCACGGTTTGCTTGGTGTCGCCTTGGCGGATGATCGTGTTCACCTCGGAGGGATTGAGGCCGAGGCGCTGCACAGCCTCCGCCACAATGCCGGCCGCCTTTTGCGAGTGTTCCGAGTAGTTCTCTCCAGCCTGCTCCGACACCACGTGAAGCAAGTTGATTCGGGCCTGCCGCACGGCCGGGATGTCGCGCAGCATGCGCACCATCTCTTCAACGTGGCCCTTGCCGGAATCGGCGATCAGAAGGTTGCGGAACACAGCCGTTGCAACGCGCTGGGGCAGCCTATGGCTGATCTGCCGTGGCGGGCCAACCGCGAGTAACACCGTGACGGAGCAACAACAGCAGCGGCCTTGGCGCCTGCACAGGCGCGTGCTGCCCCAACACACCGATCACGCCGGGGTGATGTGGCACGGCGCCTATCTCAGTTGGCTCGAAGAAGCCCGGGTGGAAGCACTCAGCGCTGCAGGGCTGGCCTACGCCGATCTCTCGGCCCAGGGGCTCGAGCTACCCGTGGTGAAGCTTTCGATCGAATACCGCCAGGCCCTGCTCCATGGCGAACAGGTGGCCGTGCACAGCTGGGTGCTGCCGCGCAGCGGCGTCAAGCTGCCGTGGCGCAGCCAGTTTGTGAAGTCCGATGGCAGCGTGGCCGCCGAAGCATGCGTGGAACTGGTGCTCGTAGACCTTTCAGCCGGAGCCGGGCAACGCAAGCTGCTGCGCCGTCTACCACCGGAGCTGATCAGCGCGATCGAACGCCTCCAACGCGGCGCGGCCTGAGACCCAAGACTCTCGCTATAGTACAGATGAACTAGGGAGGTAGTCGTGGGGGAGTTGTTGTGCGCGCCTTTTGCGGCGCCAGCCAGTCCGCGCCGGCAATCGAAGCGGTCCCGCACCGAACGGAGGGCCCGCCAACGCCGTGGCCACGACCCATTGGTGGAGAACAAGCGCTTGTGGCGGCTGGTGTGGTCGAGCTGCCCCGGCATCGGCTGGCAACGGCTGGAGCGCCTAGAGGCCATGTTCGGCAGCCTGGAGCTGGCCTGGGTGGCCAGCGAAGCCGAACTCACCCATGCCCTCAGAGGGCATACACGGCTCAGTACGCGGGAACTTGACGGCATCAACCGCTATCGAGCTGAGCACGGTGCGCAGCCAATCAGCCGGCCTCCCAGCCCAACACAACGACATGAGTGGGCCCAGCCAGGCCGGCTTCTACCCGATGACGAAGCGTTCCCACCGGCCTTGCTGGAGCTGGATCGGCCGCCGCTACAACTGTTCTGGCGCGGATGCGGTTCCTTGTGGCCCGCACTTTGGGAAAGCCAAGCCGTGGCTGTGGTGGGCACCCGCCGACCCTCCAGGCACGGCAGCACCATGGCCCGGACGATCGGCCGCGCTCTCGCCGAGGCGGGTTGGCCGGTGGTGAGCGGCCTGGCAGAAGGCATTGATGCAGCCGCCCATCAGGGATGCCTGGAAGCAGGCGGGCGGCCAGTGGGTGTCGTGGGCACGCCGTTAAATCGGGTCTACCCACGCCATCACACGGAACTGCAGGGAGCCGTCGCCGCGCAGGGCCTCTTGATCAGTGAGCTTGCAGAAGGCACCCCAGGGCGAGCAGGGCATTTCGCCCTGCGCAATCGGCTGCAAGTTGGGCTGGCTCAGGCGGTGGTGTTGGTGGAGTGTC
>JBIIDQ010000158.1:0-4723 GCA_044238295.1 Vulcanococcus sp. | reverse complement strand
GCACCTTGTAGCTGCCGGTGCGGTGAATCTCGGGAACGATGATGTCGCGGCGATCCACTTCCTTCTTGGTGGCGGCTTCGATGGCTTCAGCCACGTCGCCGTTGGTCACGGTGCCGAAGAGCACGTCGTCACCACCGGTTTGCTTCTTCACGGTGAAGCGGCCGATGGTGTCGAGGGCGGTGCGGAAGGCCACGGCGTCGGCCTTCAGGGCGGCTTGGCGCTCGGCCTCCTTGGCGCGGCGGTGCTCCACCTGGCGCATCACCGCAGGGGTGAGAGGCACAGCCTTGCCCTGGGGCAGGAGGAAGTTGCGGGCGTAGCCAGGAGCCACTTCCACCAGATCGCCGTCCTTACCCAGGCTGAGGACGTCCTCGCTGAGGACCACGGAAACGCGCTTGGCCATGGGATCTACGAACTAACGATCAACAATTTGGGCAGTGGGTCAGCCTACGCCACCACTGATTCAGACAGGCCCAGCGGCGCATCCTTGAGCAGGGGGGCGGGGAGACGCACCTGGGTCGCCAACCCCAGGCGCTCCATCAGGCGGATGTGCAGCCAGGTGAGGTCGGGTTCGCGGCGGCCCCAGCCGTGGCGCGCTGAATGCGGATAGGCGTGATGGGTGTTGTGCCAGCCCTCACCGAAGGTGAGCGCCGCCACCCAGGGGTTGTTGCGGGAGCCATCACCGCTGTCGTGGAGCACGTAGCCCCAGCGGTGGGTCGCGGAGTTCACCAGCCAGGTGGCGTGATACACGAGCACCAGGCGCAGCGGGATGCCCCAGAGCACTAAGGCCCAGCCGCCAGCTCCTGTGGCGGTGCCGATCCAAAACAGCAGGCCGGCCAGGGGCAGCTGCAGCGCTAGGAAATTGGTGTTGAGCCAGCGGTAGTAGGGGTCAGAAGCCAGATCGCCTGTGAGGCGCGGGATCGCACCTTTGGCGGGGATGGGACGAAACATCCAACCCATATGGCTCCACCAGAAGCCGCGGTGGCTGTTGTGGTGATCAGGATCCGTATCGGAAAACTTGTGGTGATGGCGGTGCAGGCCGACCCAGTCGATCGGGCCGTGCTGGCAGCTGAGGGCGCCGCAAGTGGCGAAGAAACGCTCCAGCCAGCGGGGCACCCGAAAAGCGCGATGGCTGAGCAGGCGGTGGTAGCCGATGGTCACGCCCAGGCAGGCCGTGACCCAATAAAGAACCGCCATGGTGCCAATGGCAGTGAGGCTCCAGAACTGAGGGAGCAACGCCACTAGGGCGAGCACGTGGAGGGCGCCCATGAACAGGATGACGACCCAGTCGCGGCTCTGCGGCTGCATGGCAACTGGGGTTGTGGCGTGGTGCGCGCCGCGCGGCCGGTGCAGGTGCTGCACGCTGCCGGGGCTGGTGATGGTGGCCGTCATGGGCCCTCCGTTTGTTTCCGATAAAATGGTAGCAGTACGGATCCGTATCAAGTGGATTATCGGAGTGAACTCGAAGCGGGACGCGACGCGTTCGGGCATCTGATCAGGGTCTGGCATGAGCGCAATGGCTGGAGCCAGCGGGTGTTGCCGGCGCTGGCGGAGCGGCTCGATCTGGGCCGCGTCCACAACTCGCAGCTCTCCAACCTGCGTAATCGCAAGCTCGCGTCCCCGGGGCCGGAGCTATTTGTGGCGTTAGGGCGAATCAACCAGCTGCTCGGCCAAGAGGTGGGAGTCGGAGGGTTGTCAGCGTCGTTGGAGGGGCAACTCGCCGATCAGCCTGAGTTGCTCGCGGCCCTGCAGACTTCGGCGTTGCCGCTGCTGGCGGATGACACCACGGCCTTGGGGCCTGCCCAATTGTTCGAGATCTTTGTGGGGCTGAGGTCGTTGCCAGCCGGCTTCGATCTGCGTATTCAGGCTGCTGAGGCAGCCGGTTTGAGCGCGGCGCTGGCGGAGTTGTTCACGGCCGGAAGGCCCTGGCGACTCTGCCGGGACCAGGTTCTGGCGGCCTATCCAGCGGACAAGCGTCAGCGACGTGAGCGCTTTGCTGAGGTGATGGCCGGCCAGCGAGATTTCAGCGCCGAGGAGCTGGACGCAGAGCTCAACGACTTGCGCCGCACCCTGGCAGCACTAGGGGCCACTCAGGAGGAGGAGCTCAGCGCGGATCAGTTTCTGGAGTTGCTGCGCCAAAAAGCCCAGATTCAGCAGCAACCGGGCTTGGGGGAGGCGGAGCCGGATCTTGCACAGGCGATTCGGCGGCAGATCGACGCTGGTTTAGGGCAGTAAAGGCGAAGGGGGGTCAATCAAGCCAAGCAACACCAGGCTGATGGCAGCTCTTGTGCGGTTGTGCACGTTGAGTTTCTGATAAATTTGCTTCAGATGATGCTTAACAGTGTCGTTGGCGATGTGAAGTCTTTCGCCAATCTCGCGATCGTTGTGGCCTTGAACAACTTCTTGCATGACATCGAGTTCTCTTGATGTAAGGCCCGGGTCGCGAGCCTTCAGGCTTCCGTGGAGTTGTTTGGCGATCTCGGGCTCGATATAAACACCACCTTTGGTCACCGTTTGCAGAGCGGCGATCACATGTCCAGAACCCATTTCGGATTCGAGTACGATGCCGTCACTATGCGTCTTGACTGCTTCTTCGAATAACGTGCGATGGTTGTATTGAAGAAAGAGAATCGAGCGCAGTTCGGGAAGGATTTGCTTGGCCTCTTTGATCAGCTGTAATCCAGTTCCGCACTCCAGTAGCTGTGTCGTAATCAGGAGAGACGGCTGCTGGTCGCGACAAATATTGAGTGCTTCCTCGAGAGTTGTGCAACTGCCTGCAAGGTGCTCGAGCAGATCGCCATCAATGCGATTTCTGCCAAGCTCCGAGCGTACCCACATGGTGGCAAGAAGCCTGCTTCGGCAGCAAAAGAGGATGCGCTCGTGCTGCAGCAGCTGATCGAGATTGCCGTCTGGAACGGCATGGTTCATGTAGGTGTGAAGAGCATCCACATGAAAAAGGCTCCATGAGGCAATGGTAGAGCCAGTTTTCTATGTGAGCTGTTTAGCCAGTGAAACGCGCTTCGCGAATGCGCTTAGCCCAGCCCAGGGCCCGCAGCAGCTTGATGTGCTGCCAAGTGATGTCGAACTCAAACCAGCGCAGGCCGTGGCGGGCGCTGGAGGGGTGGGCGTGGTGGTTGTTGTGCCAGCCCTCGCCAAAGCTGAGGATCGCCACCCACCAGCAGTTACGCGACAGATCGGGGCAGTCGAAGTTGCGGTAGCCGAAGGCGTGAGTGGCTGAATTCACGAGCCAGGTCACGTGATAGACGAGCACCAGCCGCAGGGGGATCGCCCAGAGCACCAGGCCTAGACCCCCTCCATGCACTTGAGCCGCATTGCCATACCAATACAGGGCTACACCGAGGGGTAGCTGTAGCAGCAGGAACCAGCGATCCAACCAGCGGTAGAAGGGGTCCTGGAGCAGGTCGCCGGTGAAGCGATGCATCTCTTTGATGGCGGGGATGTCGTGGAGCATCCACTCGCTGTGAGCCCACCACAGACCGCGGGCGGCGTCGTGGTGGTCGTTGGGCTGGTCGGAGAATTTGTGGTGGTGGCGATGCAGGCCCACCCACTCGATCGGACCGCTTTGACAGGCCAGGGTGCCCATCAGCACCAGCACCCTCTCCACCCATTTCGGGGCCACGAAGCTGCGGTGGGCCACCAGGCGGTGCAGGCCCAGGGTCACCCCTAGCACCGTGATCCAGTACAGAACCGCCAGCGCCACGAGGCCCTGCCAGCTCCAGTACTGGGGCAGCAGTGCGAACACCGCCCCCACGTGGATGGCCAGCATGAAGCCGGTGGTGCCGAACTTGTATTTGCGCTGGCTCCGCGGCAGCGGTGCACGGGGCACCACCAGTGCGGCCCGCATCCGGGCTTCCTGGGCTTCGCTGTAGCCGCCGCTGCTGCCCTCCTGGTCAACGCTGACGCGTTGAGTGCGTGCCGCGGAGGCGGCGTCTGGGGCGATGACCAAAGTGAACTCCTAAAGGATGCGCAGGCTCCGGTTCGTTGGAAGGTCCCTCGGGACCCACGCACCACTGGCCTGGGGTGGCTGACAACAGCAAGGCGCTGTAGCCAACACACCAATCCGAAAAAATCTAGACGGATGGTTGATCGTCACGCGGCCTGCAGCATGGGGTTGCGTTGTTTCGTGCCATGAGCGCACCTCATCAGGCCTGGGCCGTTGATCAGCTGGCCGCTGCCCTGGAGCGCATTGCGCCCGTGGCCCGGCAGCGCCGCGCCGGTGTGAAGCCGCGGCTGGAGCGCGTGCTGGAGGCCTTCCGTGCCGAGCGCCTCGGGGTGCATCACTTCGCGTCGGTGAGCGGCTACGGGCACGGTGATCTGGGTCGCGAGGTGCTCGATCGCGTGTTCGCCCAGGTGCTCCAG
The DNA here is from genome assembly GCA_044238295.1 of Vulcanococcus sp. Classification (GTDB taxonomy): domain Bacteria; phylum Cyanobacteriota; class Cyanobacteriia; order PCC-6307; family Cyanobiaceae; genus Vulcanococcus. The sequence continues at coordinate 346 of JBIIDQ010000158.1, read as the reverse complement.
GCGGAAGCCGCTGCGGTGCGGCTGCAGTTTGTGAGTGGCACCCATGCCATCGCGGCGGCGCTCTATGGGGTGCTGCGCCCGGGTGATCGGTTGCTGGCACTCACGGGTCGTCCCTACGACACGCTCGAAGAGGTGATCGGGATTCGCGGCAGTGGGCAGGGCTCGCTGGCGGAGTTCGGCATCGCCTACGACGAGCTCGATCTGCTGGCCGATGGCAGTGTGGATGAGGCGGGGATTGCCCAGGCCCTGGCGCTGCCCACCCGCATGGTGCTGATCCAGCGCAGCTGCGGCTACAGCTGGCGCCCCTCGCTCACGGTGGAGCAGATCGGCCGGCTGGTGGAGCGGG
>JBIIDQ010000157.1:0-4731 GCA_044238295.1 Vulcanococcus sp. | reverse complement strand
CTGGCCGACGCGCGATGACAGCGTCTGCGCCGTTGGCGCTTGTGGATTGCCCTACCGGTCTGGCGGGCGACATGTTGCTAGCCGCCCTGTTCGACCTTGGCCTTCCGGATGCGGCGGTGGATGGACCATTGGCGGCGCTGGGATTGGCTGATGCCTATCGGCTGCAGCGCTCTGAAGCCACCAGCGGTGGGCTGCGGGGTGTGCGACTGCGGGTCGAGCTCATGGAGCCAACGCCTCCCCATCGCCATTGGGGAGATCTGCGCACTCAGATTGCTCAAGCACCGCTTGAGCCAGCTCTGCAGACCAAGGTTCTCGATGTGTTCAAGCTGTTGGCAGAGGCTGAGGCTGCTGTGCACGGCTGCGCAGCGGAGGCGGTGCATTTCCATGAAGTGGGCGCTGTCGACGCTTTGGTCGATGTGGTGGGTGTTTGTGCCGGTCTGCAGCACTTTGGGTTGAAGCAGTTGGTTTGCACGCCACCTCCAGCTGGCCACGGTCGTGTGCGCACCGCCCATGGACTGTTGCCGTTGCCGGCGCCGGCGGTACTCGAGCTGGCCCGGTGCCGCGGGATTCCTCTAGCCGGCTCTGAAGACTTTCCTGCCGTGGAGCTCACCACCCCTACAGGGTTGGCCTTGATGGCTGTTCTCGCCGATCGCTTTGCCCAGGCTCCCGCGCTGTTGCCTAGGGCCGTGGGCGTTGGCTTGGGGACCCGTGAACTGGATCGCCCGAACTTGCTGCGACTGGTCTTGGCGGATGCGCTCCAGGGGGCAACGGGAGAGCTGGAGGAGACGCTCCTTCAGCAACAGGCTCAGTTGGACGATGCCACTGGGGAGGATTTGGCCCTGCTGATGGAAGCCCTACGCGGGGCAGGCGCACTGGAGGTGTTTGCCCAGCCGGTGCTGATGAAGAAAGGGCGCCCGGCGCAGTTGATCACGGTCTTGGCCAGGCCGGAGCAGGGGGCCGCGCTCCGATCGATCTGGTGGCAACAGGGCAGCAGCCTCGGGGTGCGCGAGCAACTGCAGCAGCGCCGCTCGTTGCCTAGGCAGTCGGTCCAGCTCGACACCCCCTGGGGCCGCGTTCGGGTGAAGCGCTCCCAGCGCCCTGATGGCAGCTGGTTGTGCAAGCCCGAAGCCGATGATCTGGCACGGCTGGCCGAGCGTCACCAGCTGCCGGTGGACAGACTGCGGCGTGCCGTTCTGGCGCTTCTCGAGGAGCCGTTGCGATGAGGCTGCCAAAAGTTCCGCCACTGCCGGGTGGAGCCCGCTTGTGGGTCACCATGGCGAGCGGTGGTTTTTTGTTGGCAGCGCTGCTGGGCCATGGACGTCAGCTGCTGCAGCTGAGCCTCGATGGCCAGGGTTGGTGCTGGCTACTGTTGGGAGTGGGCCTCAGTTTGCTGAGCTTGGTGGCTAATGCCATGGCGTGGGGGATGTGCCTGCGCTGGCTGGGTCACGAGCCGCGATGGTTGGCGGCAATCGTGCTTTATCTCAGCTCCAATCTGCGCAAATACTTGCCTGGTGGCGTTTGGCATCTGCTGGCCCGCCTGCAGGCTCTCAAAGCGAAACCGGATCACGATGCACCCGTGCTGGCGCAACCTTTGAGCACGCCCCAGGCCCTGGTGGCGGTGTTGCTGGATCCGCTCCTCGCGGCGGTTGCGGCTCTGGCCCTGGTTTGGTTGGGTGGCTGGCAAGCCGGCCTTGGGCTGCTCTGCCTAGCCCCGCTGCTGTTGCTCCTCCCGCGCTGGCTCAATCCGCTCATGCAGCGCCTTGAGCAGCAACGAGCTCGTCAGCTCGTGCAGCGCGGTCTACTCGAGGAAACCACAGAGGCGTTGCCCACCGCATTGGTCGGCTACCCGTGGCAGCCGCTAGTGGCTGAACTCGGTTTCGTGCTCGTGCGCTTCTCGGGCTTCGCCTGTTGCGTGCAGGCCTTTGATCTGTCCTTTGCTCTGGGCTGGGGCGGTTGGTTGGCGGGTTTCGCCATCGCATGGACGGCAGGCCTGGTGGTTCCGGGAGCGCCTGGCGGATTGGGAGTGTTTGAGGCTGTACTGCTGCTGCGATTGGCGGCAGTGGTGCCGGAGGCACCACTGTTGGCGGTGGCGATCAGCTACCGCTTGGTGAGCACCCTGGCCGATCTCATCGCTGCTCTCACGGCCCGTGCCGATCTGGCGGATGTTCGCAACAGGCGTTACTGTTGAGAACAGCGCCCACTGCTCGCTCATGCCTGCCGTTCCGGCGCCCGATCTGCCTGCTGAGGCTCTGAGGAGCAGCTTGCACGGCCGAGGTCAACGGCTCACTCCCCAGCGGCAACGGGTGTTGGCCTTGTTTGAACGGCTGGGGGAGGGAATGCACCTGAGCGCTGAGGAGGTTCATCAGCGCCTGCTGCGAGCGGAGGAGCGGGTGTCGCTTGCCACGGTGTATCGCACCCTCAGGCTGCTCAGCTCGATGGAATTGCTGCGGGAGCTGGAGCTTCCGGAGGGGGGACGACGTTTTGAGCTGGCCACGGATGATGACCATCGCGACCATCACCACCTCGTGTGTGTTCGCTGTGGTCAAACAGAAGAATTTGAAAGCGCTGCTGTGCTTTCAGCTGGTGAGCAGGCCGCCGTGCTGCACGGCTTCCGATTATTGGAATGCGTTCTGAATGTGCGGGCTCTTTGCCCGCGTTGCGCGCAAGCTGAATCAGCCCCGTTGCCTGGTTGAACGCACCGGCACCAAGGCTGGCTGCATCAGGCCACCGCCACCGTTGTCGTCGTCCGAGTCAGCGGCCAACCAGGCAATCACTCCCGCCAGAGTCAAAACGGCGGTGAGCAGAAGTAGATCGGCCAAGGCGCTGGACGCGATTGAATTAACCCTAGCCGGATCTTTCAGTTGTGGTGTCGCATTTGCTGCCGTTAGAGCGGAGCGATGGCGAGAGCGCCCCCCAACAGGGACAGCGCTGCTGCGGCAATTTGGTTTTGGCGTTGGTTGAGCTGGTTGCCAGCTGCGTAGCTGATCGCAATCGTGAGTGCTGAAGCCAGCAGGGCTCCGAGCCACCATCCGGCAGTGCCACTGGCTTCTTGGCCGTGAAGCATGGCGTGGAGCGTCACCGCCGTGCCAATCACTCCTCCGAGGACCGACAGGGAGCGCATGCGTTGGTTGCTCAACCACAGCGCCACTCCCACGCCGCTCACGGCCAAAGCAGCCAGCAGTTCAGCGCCAGGGAGATGACCACCGAAGCTGCCGATCACGCTGCCCAGCACGGCCCCGCCGCAAGCGAACCCGAGCAGTAGAGGGCCGAATTGGGCGGCCGTGAGACCCACGCCCACTAGCAGCAATAGGTGGTCGATGCCAAGCAGTGGGTGGAGAGCGCCACCGATCAGGCCTGCATCGGCGCCGCCGTGGGCGCTAGCCGGCAGGGCTGAGAGCAGGCTCAATCCGAAGCCGGCGGTGCTGCTGAGCAGCAGAGAACGAACAAGGTTGGAATTCATGGGCAGTGCCGATCCGCGCCGGTGCTGATGAGTGGGGTGGGGCAGAGGCGGCGAGCGTTCTGACTGAGGGGTAAGGCTCAAGACCAGACCCCATCACAGCTGCGGGACAGTGCCGGATTAGCAGCCGAGGCTGCGCACCGAACTTTCCTCGTTGCCTTCCCGGGCTGAATCCGGGAAACCGCTCATTGCAGTATCGCTTTAGGCGAAGCCTTTACCAGCATCCTTCGCCACGCACGCCTGGAGCTGTTTGCGGAGCAGGGCGTGGTCGAGATTTTTTCCGATCAAGACGAGCTGATTCTTGGGAGCGCTGGCGGCGCTCCACTCGCTGTCATCGATGGAGAAGCGCTTACCTGCGAGGTGGAACACGTGGCGTTTGTCGCTCTCGTTGAACCACAGGATGCCCTTGGCGCGAAACACCCCGGCGGGTAGCTGATTGTCGAGGAAGTTTTGAAACTTGCGAAGAGCGAATGGTCCTTCGCTGCTGAAGGACAGGGAGGTGAATCCTTCGATCGCTAGGTGATCCGGATGCTCGTGCTTGTGCTCGTGGGCATGGGAGTGGTCGTGCCCATGCTCGTGTTCGCAGTGGCCATGCTCGTGGTCACAGTGGCTGTGATCGTCATGACCGTGGCTGTGTTCGTGACCGTGGCTTTGCTCATGCTCATGCTCGTGCACGCAATGGCCGTGGTCGTGGTCGCAGTCGTCGTGGTTCTGTTCAGCGGCCACCTTGTCGCTTTCGAACAGCCCCACGCTCAACAGCAGCGGCAGGCTCACCTCACCCTTCACCGACCGGAGGATCCGCGCGTCTGTTTTGATCTCGCGTAGGCGGCTTTCCACAGCAGCCAGTCGCTCTTCATTCACCAAATCACACTTGTTGAGCAGCAGGATGTCGCCGTAGACCACCTGTGCACGGGCAACTTCGCCATCGAGGATGTCGTCGGTGAAGTTCTCTGCGTCGATCAGGGTGATGATTGAGTCGAGCCGCGTGGCGTCGCGAAGATCACTCCCTAGAAACGTCATGGCCACCGGCAGTGGATCGGCTAAGCCCGTGGTTTCCACCACGAGGTAGTCCACTGGGTCTGGACGATCCAAGATGCGATAAACAGCCTCTAGCAATTCGCCATTGATCGAACAGCAGATGCAGCCGTTGCTCAACTCCACCATGTCCTCGCCTGTGGCGATGATCAGGTCGTTGTCGATGCCAATTTCACCGAATTCGTTCACCAATACGGCGGTTTTCACGCCCTGTTGATTGGTGAGGATGTGATTGAGAA
>JBIIDQ010000155.1:0-4740 GCA_044238295.1 Vulcanococcus sp. | reverse complement strand
CGGTAGGGCAGGGCCGCGCCCACCAGCATCCAGGCGCCATGGTCGGCCAACACATGCACGCCCTCCATCGAGGAGATGGGCGGCAGGCCGCGACTCAGGAGCCAGATCCACTGGTCAAACAGGCCCAGGTCGTAAGCGTTGCTTTGAAGCAGGGCATGCCGGGCTGCAGCGCAAACCCAAAACAGCAGCGCAATCACCCCACTGGTGAGGATGAGGTTGCGTGGGGGCAGAGTTTGGCTCTCCGGCATGGATCGATGCTCAGAGGCCGAGCTTCCCATAGGCTGCCCGCGCTGGCCATGAGCGGCTGTGGGTGTTCGGGCAAGGCTGGCGGAGCTGATCCGGTATGGCGGGGTTGGCGTGGTGGCCGCCGCCATCCATGCGCTGGTGTTGCTGGGGGGTGAGCGCTGGGCCTGGCCGTTGGCGTTCGCCAACCTCACGGGCTTCCTCGTGGCTTCGTGTTGGGGCTACTTGGCCCATGCACTGTTCACCTTCCGGGCGCACACCGGTGGTGCAGCCTTCCCGCGGCGCTGGCTGTTCATCCAGATCAGCCTCAACGTGTTGGTGAGTGTGCTGTTGCCGGGCTGGCTGGGCAGGTGGGCTCTCAGTGCGGCAGGCACCGCCCTGATGGTGTTCACCCCCACGGCCATCAACTATGCGATCTGGTCCATGGCCGCTCGCCATAGCCGCGGGCGCCGCCGGCGCCAGTTGGCCGTTGCTGAGATCACCACGGCAGGAGCGGCGCCTGCCCTGCGCTTTCACGCCGACGATCTGGGCCTTCATCCAGCGGTGAATGCCACGATCCTGCGCCTCCATGACGCCGGAGCCTTGGATTCCGCCAGCGTGTTGGTGGCTGCCCCGGCAGCGGCGGCGGCCGCGGCTGGTTGCGCGCTGCGGCCTGGCTTGGAGCTGGCCCTGCATCTGTGCCTGAGTGAAGGGCGACCTGCCGCGGATCCGTTGCAGGTGCCGGATCTGCTGGATCGTGAGGGCCGCCTGGCCCTGGGTTTTGGGCGATTGCTCCTGATCGGCTGCCTGCCGCCTTGGTCGTCGCGGCGGCGGCGGCTGGCCCGCCAGCTCACCGATGAAATTCAGGCCCAGGTGCAGCGCTTTCAGGAGCTGTTTCCGGGCCGGCCGCTGGCCTTGGATGGGCATCAGCATGTGCATCTGATCCCATTGGTTTGGGCGCACGTGCGCGAGTTGCCTACGGCGCTGAGGCCCGTGTGGATCCGCAGCCTGCAGGAGCCCTGGCCCTGGCGAGGAATCCCGCCCTCGGCCTGGTGGGGCAGTTGCCGGAGCCTGGGGCCGATCAAATGGTTTCTGCTGCGGATTCTCAACAGGGGCCGGGCCAAAGAGCTTGCGCGCTTGGGCATCGCCACCAACCGTGGCTTCTGCGGCGTGCTGTTCACCGGCCGGATGGAGGGGGCTGTACTCGCGGCGGCTAGGCGGAGGCTGGGATCACGGGGTGGGCTGGTGCTGGCCCACCCTGCCGAGGGCTGTCCTGCCGATGCCCCGGAGCTTGCGGCTTATCCGCTATCGCGCCGTTTTTACGCCTCGCCCTGGCGGGAGCGGGAGGCCGCGGCGCTGATGCGGCGCACCAGATAGGGCGGCCGGCGCTTGCTTTCCTCAAAGATGCGGCCGATGTATTCCCCGAGGATCCCGATCCCGATCAGCTGCACACCCCCTAGAAACAGCACCGCCACGATCAACGAGGCATAGCCGGGCACATCGATGCCGTGCTCCAAGGTGCTGATGACCAGCACTAGGGCATAGACCAGGCTGATCAGGGAAATCACGGTGCCCACCCCGATCCAGATCCGTAGCGGCAGCACCGAGAAGCTGAAGATGCCATCAAGGGCGTAGCTCATCAGCCGTCGCAGGTTCCAGGTGCTGGCACCACTGCTGCGTTCAGGCCGGTCGTAGCTGATGTCCACGCTGCGAAAGCCCGTCCAGGGGAACAGCGCCTTGGAGAAGCGCGTGCCTTCGCGCATGTCGGTGAGGGCGCGCACCACCGGTTGGCTGAGCAGGCGGAAATCACCAGCACCATCCACCAGCTGCACCGAATCGGTGAGGCGGTTGAACAGGGAGTAGAAGCCTGAGGCGCTGAGGATCTTCAAGGTGGATTCCTGATCGGCGGCGCTACGGATGGCCGTGACCATCTCGGCCCCCTCCTGCCAGCGCCGCACCATCTCGGGAATCAGCTCCGGGGGGTGCTGCAGGTCGGCATCGATCAACACCACCGCGTCACAGCGGTCACGGGCCTGATCAAGGCCGGCCAGCATCGCCGCCTCCTTGCCGAAATTGCGGGTGAGCTCGATCAGGCTGATGGAGAGAGCCTGCGGGTTGGCGCGCCTGGCTTCAATTTCGGCCCGCACCACCGCTGTGGTCTGATCGCGGGAACCGTCGTCGACGAGCAGCAGCTGCTCCACCAGCCCCAGCGCCTCGATGGCTGCAATGAAGGCCCGAATGCCCGCAGCCTCGTTGAAGCAGGCGGCCACCACCCAGAGGCTCTGCGTTGGTACGGCGCTCGGGGGCGTGGTCATCCGGCAGGCCCGATCTGCCGGGCGTGAGTGCTGTGGATCAGCAAAGCATCTGTGTTGTTAATGCAGCCTTAAGGTTCGGGAAAATTTGGGGCTGTTGCATGAGCGCCGAGCGCCAGCCACGCACGATCCACACCCCCTGGGGCAGTCTCACGCCGGCGGTGCATTTGGCACCACTGATCTACGTCTTGGTGCTCTACGGCTTCGTGTATTTCCTGCCCTTTGGGGTGTTTGAAGCCTGGACCACAGGCGAGGACGGGCCGGCTGAGTGGCTGCAGTTTGCGGCTTATGGCGGTGCCTGTGTCTGCAGTTTGCGGGTGCTGTGGCTGCGCCGCCGCCAGTGGCGGTCGCTGCAGGGCGTGGCCTGGCTGCTGCTCACGCTGTTTTTGCTCTACGTGGCGGCTGAAGAGATCAGCTGGGGTGAACGCATCCATGGCTGGGGTGTGGAAGCGTTGCGCGAGGTGAACGCCCAGAAGGAAACCAACATCCACAACCTGCCGGCGGTGCAGAACTACCTGCATGTGTCGTTCATCGCTGCGGGTTTGTTCTTTGGGTTTGCTGGTTGGCGCTGGATGCCGCAGATCGAGGCCTGGCCCGCCCGGCGCTTCAGCCTCTATTTCCTGATCGTGGCGCTGTTTTACACCTACTTCGACCTGAGCTGGATCAGCCACGCTGAGCGCATTCGCAACGACCAGGAGGGCATTGAACTGCTGATGTCAGTGGGACTGTTTCTGCACACCCGCTACTGGGCGTTCAGCGCTCTTTCGCGTTCTGCAGCAACTGATCGAGCTGCAGCTGGGCCTGGGGATTGATGGCTCCATCGCGCTGCAGCAGCACCACGCCATCGCTCACCTGTTGCACGCGGTAGTTGGACTGGCTGAGGCTGCTCAGCAGACGCATAGTTTTCTTGAGAGCTTTTTGTTCCTGCGGGAAGGCCTGGGCATAGCGGATCTGGTGGTCGAGATCCACGGCGATCCAGTCCACCGGTAAGGGCTGGCCATCGCGCGAGAGATAGCCCACATGGTCGGGGAAGCGCACCAGCACCTGCCGCGCCGCCAGGTGTGGAATCAACTGACTGCCCGCAGCCACGCTCGCATCAGCGGGGATCAGCCCCAGGGCGGCATGGGCCTGCTGGGCGTGTTGCCATTGGCGTGCCGGGTTGCGATACACCAGCGGCTGGATGCTGTCGGGGACCAGCCAGGAGAGGCTGCGATTGGGGTTGCTGCCCAGGGTGAACAGCAGCGACAGCACGATGCAGCCAGCCCACACCCGCCTGAGGCGCCGAGAGGCGAAGAGGTGCGGATGGCGCTGCCACCAGAGGGCGCTGCCGGCGAACAGGCCAGGCACCACCAAGTAGGTGTAGCGGATGTTGATCGAGAGGGGATTGTTGGATCCCTGGGCCAGCAGCAACCCCAACAACGGCAGGCCCATCAGCAGCCAGCTGTCGAGCGCAATCCAGGGGATAAAGAGCAGCGGCAGGCCCTGGCCGGCCAAATACAGCAGCGTGCCGCCCGGCGGGCTCACCAGCTCCTTCAGCAGCACCAGCGGCTGACGCAGGGCCAGGCTGGCCACTTGAAGGCTGCTGGCCTGATCCTGCCCCTGTAGGTATTGGCCGAAGTTCTCCACCATGAAGCGGCGGGAGTTGTCTTGGCTGAATAGCGGCATCAGAACGTTGGTGACCAGCACCACCCAGCCGCCGCCGTAGGCGATCAGGGCCGCGGCTAAGGGCCAACGGCTGCGATCGCGCACCAGTAGCCACAGGCCAACGCCGACTAGCACCACGCCGGTGTCTTCCCGGATCAGGGGTAGGAGCAGTGCGGCCGGCAGGATCAGGGCCAGGCGCCGCTCCAACAACCCCAGCAGCAACACGAACACACACAGCGGCAGCTGGCTGAGATCGGTGAAATTGCCCAGGGCCGGGCCGATCACGGCGTTGGCACCGAAGTAGGCCAGGCTGATCATTGCGGCCAGATCCGGCTCCAGCCGCAGCCGGGCGATCCGATACAGCACCAGGCCAGCCGCGGCGATCAAGGCCACCTGCAGCATCGGTAGCGCCCACTTGCCCAGCAGGGCCACCAAGGGGATCCACAGCGCCAGGGTGGGCGTGAAGTGTTGGCCCAGCCGGTGATAGCCGATGGCTGGAAGGGCGCCCCCATGCACCACGTTGGTGGAGAGCTGCGACGACAGCGTGCTTTCAAACGGGTGG
>JBIIDQ010000156.1:0-4740 GCA_044238295.1 Vulcanococcus sp. | reverse complement strand
GCGTTGAAGCGATCCAGCCCAGCCTGGCCGCCGCCGCTACCGGGGGTCGGTCCGATCTCGAACCAGTCCGGCCCCACCGACACCTTGGCCCCCAGGCCGGCATGGCCGGTGGGGGTAACGCCGAAGGCGCGCGCCGTGGCTTCGGAGTGCAGAAAATTGCGCAGCACGCCGCCCTCGAGCAGGGCTAGGCGTTTGGTAGGGGTGCCTTCCCCATCGAAGGCGGAGGCGCCGATGTTGGCCGGGTGCAGGCCGTTGTCGTGCAGATCCAAGAAGGGAACGGCCAGGGTTTCCCCGATCGATTCGCGGTTGCTCAGGCTCACCCCATCGAGCACGGCCCGGGCGTTGAACAGGTTGCTAAAAGCGCCGATCAGATCGAGAAATGCCTCGGGGCTGAACACGCAGGTGTAGTGGCCGGTGCTGATCGGTGCGTAGTTGAGGTGACTGATTGTGCGCTCAGCCGCCTCATCGATGCAGCCAGCAATGTCGAGGTCTTCAGCTCCATAGGCCAGGCGTACGGCTCCGGAACTGCGGGGTTTGCGTCCGCTTTCCTCGGCGCGGGCGTAGAGATACAGGCTTGCGGTGCTCAGCTTCTGCTGGCGGCAGGCTCCGTCGCTGTTGAGGTAAATCCGTTCGCTGCTGCGTTCAGCAAGGCCGTTGTAGGGAACCGTGCTGATCGCTTCGTGGCGGCTGAGCAGGTCTTGCTCAGCACCCTTGAGCGTGTCGAGCAGGCGCAGGATGCCCTGGGGGGCATGGATCGGTTGATCGAGCTGAGCTAGGGGTGCCGTGGCCAGAGGCGAGAAGGCTGGGATGTCGTCGGCATTGCCGAAGGCGCTGGCCTCCTTGGCACCACTGAGGGCGCGTTCCAGCCCTGCGGCCGAGAGATCGGAGGTGCTGGTGACACCCACCAGGCCCTGGTCGTTCCATACCCGAACCGTGATGGAGCTGCGCTGGGCTCCCTTCATTTGTTTGGCTTCGCCTCGATCCACCTGCACCGATAGATCGGTGGAGCAAGCAGCGCCTAAATCCCAGCGGCTGATGCCGTTGGCGGCGGCGATTTGCTCGAGGCTGTGGCGCAGTGCTTCGGCGCTGAGACCGGCGTTGCTTCCAGTGCTGGTCATGATCAGCGGCCTCCCACAGTGATCGAATCCACCTTGATGTGCGGTTGTCCCACGGTGACGAAAACGCTGCCGCTTACGGAACCGCAGAACCCTGCTGCCAGCTCTAGATCGTTGGCACACATCGAGATCCGCGGCATCACCTCTTTGGCTTCGCCGATCAAGGTGGCTCCCTTCACGGGTTTGGTGAGCTGACCGTTTTCAATCAGATAGGCCTCTTCCACCGCGAAGTTGAACTGGCCGGTGGGGCCTACACTGCCGCCGCCCATCGATTTGCAATAGAGGCCTCGATCGACAGAGGCAATCAATTGATCGGGTGTGTGGGGACCCGCGGCGATGTAGGTGTTGCGCATCCGGCTGGCGGCGGCAAAGGTATGGCTTTGGCGGCGGCCGCTGCCTGTGCGGGCATGGCCGGTGCGCAGTTCACCGGCTCGATCGCTGATGAAACGCTTGAGAACGCCGTTCTCAATGAGCACAGTCCGCTGGGCTTCCATGCCCTCGTCATCCATCGAGAGTGAGCCGAAAGCGCCTCCGGTGAGGCCTTCGTCGATGGCGGTTACGGCCTCATGGGCAATGACCTCACCCACCTGCTCGGCGAAGGGTGTGGTGCCGCGCTCCACCTGGGTGGTCTCCAGCAGGTGGCCGCAAGCCTCGTGGAAAATCACACCGCCAAAGCGATTCGCCAGCACCGCTGGCATCTGACCGGCTTCCACGTAATCGGCATAGAGCATGGTGCCGGCGCTGGTGCACACCTCTGCCGCAGAGGCGGTTGCATCCCAGCGGCGTAGATCGTCGGGTTGATCGGATGTGCCGTAACGCCGGCCCACGCCAGCGCGGTGCTCACCATCAGCGGCTAGCACGTTCAGGCCCACCGACTGATGCAAGCGAATGTCGCGGCCGAAAGTGCCGTCACTGGCCGCCACGAGCACCTCCTGCCAGTCGCGGGCATAGCTGCCGCGTCGGGCCTGGAGGTGCGTGCCCTGCTTCTGCAGCTGGTCGGTGCCCTCCAGCAGTCGGGCAGTGGCCTCTGTGAGCTCCGGACAACGCTGCAGCCAGTCGAGCTTGCTGGTGGCGAAATCCCTGAGATCGGGCAGACCCTCAAAGCCACTGCTGCTGTGGAGCGATGCCTCTAGACCCAGCATTCCCAGTGCCTGCTCGAGGGCTCGCCGCAGACCCACCGGGCTGAGGTCGTTGGTGCTCACAAAACCATCGCGGTGGCCGCGGAACACCCGGATGCCAGCACCCATGCCAAAGGCAGGGGTGACGCTGGTGATCGTGTCCTGTTCGGCTAACACTCCGAGATGGTCGGTGCGCTCCAGGAAGATCTCCACGAGATCGGCTCCGGCGCTGCGGCCGCAGGCCAGCAGATCCTCAAGGGCTGGGGTCCAGCGATTGTCGAGGGTGCCGGTGTCCGGCGGGGCGATGGCGATCACGCGGGGAGGGGAGTGAAGGTGGAGCCCTCAGGGGCTGTGGATGCCGTTTCCTAGCAAAAAGGCCCCGACCGCAGTCGGGGCCCAGCTGCATCAGCGGCTTGGGCGGCGATCAGCGCACCGCGGGCTGGAATTGCTCGCTGCGGATCGGGCTCATCAGGAACAGCTTGGCCATCTCGGCGCCATTGGCAATCCAGTAGGGCAGCTTGCGCAGCAGCTTCAGTGGAGCAATGGCATTGCTTTGGTCGGCAGCGCTGAGCTGATCGTTATTGCGCACCAGCTTTTCAAGGCGCTCATAGAACTTGGGATGCTCCACGTTCAGCACAACGGGGAACACACGGGCTGAGGTTTCGTTGGTCTTGGCGATCACGTACTTGTCATACTCGCGTGCATCGAGACCCAGCGCTTCGTAGAACTCCTTGCGAGCCACGTCGCGCACATACATGGTGGCGAACACGGCCAGCAGGAAGAAGCGGCACCACAGGCGTGCCCGCAGACCGGTCACGCTCTTGGGTTGTGCCTTCATCAGCGCGTCGAAGAAATCGCCGTGGCGGTTCTCGTCTTGGCACCAGTTTTCGAAGAAGTTGAAGATTGGGAAGATCTTGCTGTCGGGGTTCTTCTCGAGGTGGCGGAAGATGGCGATATAACGCCAGTAGCCGATCTTCTCGCTCAGGTAGGTGGCGTAGAAGATGTACTCAGGTTTGAAATAGGTGTAGGCCTTATTGGCCGTGAGGAAGCCGAGGTCGAGCTGCAGCCCGAAATCGCTCATCGACTTGTTGAGAAAACCAGCATGGCGGGCTTCGTCACGAGCCATGTGCGCAAAACACTCGGCCAGCAGCGGGTTCTTCTCCTTGATGCGGCGGCTGAGCTCTTTGTAGAGCAGGAAGCCGGAAAACTCCGAGGTGCAGCTCTGCTCCAGGAACTCAACGAACACCCGGCGGGTGTCGGGATCCAGCTTGTCGGCAGCACCCTCGAACTCCTCGTTGCGAACGAAGTGGTGGCGGTTGTAGTCCTTGCGGAACTCTTCACAGATGGCTTCGAGCTCAGCCTCGTTCGGGCTGAGATCCATGGCCGCCATGGCCTCGAAATCGGTTGTGTAGAACCTCGGTGTGAGGATCGTGTCCTTCACCGGGTCCTTGATCGCCGGCGCGTCAGGAGTGCCGATGGCTGTTGCGGCGTCTGGTGTGGCAACGGCGGGAGGCACCATCAGGCTGCTTCTCTGGACTGGCGTTCCATCGTAGGGGGCACGCGGTGTTGGCGAGGCCCCGCTTCACTAGCTGCTACTGATCAGTTGGCGCCCAGCCACTTCTGACCGTTGAGCCGCTGGACCAGCCGCGAGACCAGCAAGGCGAGGGTCATCTTCTTTTCATCGATCAAGAACGACTCCAACAGGCTGGGTTCGGCTCCCGCTTCCGCAACGGCAATGGTCTTGGGGGAGCTGATCGAGTCGCTGGTGAAGCACAGCCAAAAACGCCGATCGCCTGGAAGAGTGCCGATCACCATCCAGCAGTGGCTGCCCACCACTGGCATCGGCCCCTGCTCGAAGCTGATCGTGCAGGCCGGGCCGCCGTAGGCCTCGATCTCCTTCGCGATCGCAGGGATCAGCAGATTGGGTACGAAGTCGGAAAAAGGCTTCTCTTCCGGTGCCGGCGGCTTGGCCGGGGTGGCCTGGGCGGGCTGGGCGGAATCGGTCACCGTCGCAGGCCTCGGGCAAAACGCCGTTGAACTTTAGGGATCACCAGTCGTCAATGGCCGCAGCGTTCCAGTCGTCGGCAGCAGGGGCTGTGCTGGGGGTGGCTTGGGCGTTGGGTTGCCCGGCTGTGTCTCCTTGGCTTGTGCCAACCGGTTTCCCCTTGCGGATCACCCGAAACGGCACCGACACCGTTGGAGCGGGCTCGTTGGCAGCGCGGCTGGGCCCTGCCCAGGGCGCACTCACCCCAGCCCAGGGCGCTTTGGGGCCAGCCTGCCAGCGATCCTTATCTCGTTCTGCTGCTCGTTCGGGCTCAGCGTCGCTCTCGCTGCGCCGCCTCACTTGTCGGTGTGGCTGGGTTGCAGCCCCTTGACCTTGCAGGGCAAAAGCGGCACCAGCTCCACTGATCGCTGCTCCGAGGCCAGCTGCCGTAGCGATCCACCCGCCAAGCGGCCAGCTAGGGGAGCTCCAGATCAGCAGCCGCACGCTCACCCACGGCCTCGGG
>JBIIDQ010000154.1:0-4748 GCA_044238295.1 Vulcanococcus sp. | reverse complement strand
AGTTCACCATGCTGGTTTGCGGCTCTTTCACGCCACGCCACTTCATGCAGTAGTGCTGAGCTTTCACCAAAATGGCCAAGCCCTGGGGCTCACATAGGCGCTCAATTTCATCGGCCAGGATCATCACAGCCTCTTCCTGAATGTGCGGACGGGAGAATACCCAATCCGCCACGCGCGAGAACTTTGACAGGCCGATGACGCGATCACCCGGTTTGATGCCGATCCAGCAATTGCCCAGAATCGGAACAAGGTGGTGGGAACAGGCCGAACGCACTGTGATCGGCCCAACGGTATAGATCTCGTCGAGTTGTTTGACGTTGGGGAAGCTGGCGATCTTGGGCTGGTGGTGATAGCGACCCTTGAACACCTCATGCAGATACATGCGCGCGACACGCTCTGCGGTTTCTTCGGTGTTGTGGTCGTTATCGATATCGATCACCAGGCTGCGCAGCAGTTCGCGCACCTTGCCGGCCACTTCAATTTCGAGCTGTTCGAGCTCACCGTCTTGCAGGTGCTCAGCAATATTGTCGTTCGCCAGATAGGCCACACCAGCCGCATCGAGGCGATCGCGAATGCGCCGGCTCACGGGAGCTAACTGGCCGGAAACGCTAGAAGGAAGGGTAGATGTCATGGATAAGTCCCCGCGGCGATCAAAGAACGCCAGCGGCGGGCATGAGGGTGGCATCCTCCACGATCTGGGAGGAGGGTTGCTGGGCCAGGGACAACAGAGCCTCGGCCACGCGTTCTGGGGAAAGCATGGCACGGCGATCGAACGAGCTGTGGACCGTTTCGCTGTCCCAAAGAGGTGTATTAACCGCACCGAGGGTGAGCGTGGACACGCGGATGCCGTGCTGCCGCTCTTCCTCCGCTAGGCAACGGCTGAAGGAGGCGAGAGCTGCTTTGCTGGTGCAATAGGCCCCCCAGTCGGGGAATGCGTTGCGGGCGGCGTGGCTGCTCACATTGATGATTTGTCCACCCCGCTGCCGCATCCCAGGTAGCACCGCCTGGCACACCTGAAACACGCTGGTGAGGTTGAGCTGGATCAGCCATTGCCAGCGCTCAATCGGCATCTCGGCCAGGCTGCCGGTGTAGGCGGCCCCAGCGTTGTTGATCACCACGCTGGGCTGCAACCCACGCTGCAGCAGCTCGTCGAGCCCGGCGGCCACTCCTGTGGGCTCTGCCAGATCAATGGCTGCCTGTTCTACATGCCGGCCGCTGCTGCGTAGCTCGCCGGCGAGCTGCTCGAGAGCATCGCTGGAGCGTGCCACCAGGAGTAGGTCGTAGCCAGCCGCTGCAAACAAGCGTGCCGTGGCCGCTCCAATCCCGCGAGAGGCTCCAGTGATCAGGGCGATGGGCTGGGCCTCGGCTGAGGTGGCGCTCAAAGGTGAAGGACCACCAGCTGGCTGTCCGGGAAACGAAAGGAAACCTTAAGAGCTGAGGCTGGCGTCCTGCTGGCCGGCCTCGAGGTAGCGGCCCATGCGCCGGAACTTGGCGTAGCGCTGGTTGGTGAGCTCGCTCTCGCTCAACACCTGCAGCTCGCCGAGGTGACGCAGCAGAGCCGCTTTGAGGGATTCGGCGGCCTGGCGCGGCGCCCAGTGGTTGCCGCCCGAGGGTTCGCTGATGATGTCATCAATGATGCCGAGCTTCAGGAGATCCGGGGCTGTGATCTTCAGAGCTTCTGCCGCCGCGGGTGCCTTAGCGGCATCGCGCCAGAGGATCGAAGCGCAGGCTTCCGGGCTGGCCACGGTGTAAACGCTGTGCTGGAACATCAGCAGGCGGTCGGCTACGCCGATGCCCAGGGCTCCACCGGAGCCGCCCTCGCCGATCACGGTGGCCACGATCGGTACCCGCAGCCGGAACATCTCGCGCAGGTTCACGGCGATGGCCTCACCTTGGCCCTGTTCTTCGGCCGTGAGACCGGCGTAGGCGCCGGGGGTGTCGATGAACGAAAAGATCGGCAGCCGGAAGCGATCGGCGTGCTCCATCAGGCGCATCGCCTTGCGGTAGCCCCCGGGGGAGGCCATGCCGAAATTGCGGGCCACGTTTTCCTTGGTGTCGCGGCCCTTCTGATGGCCCAGGAGCACCACGCCCTGGTCGCCGATCCGGCCAACACCACCCACCAGGGCCTGGTCATCGCTGCCGCGGCGATCGCCGTGCATCTCGATGAACTCATCGGTGAGCACTTGGATGTAATCCAGGGTGCTGGGGCGCTGCGGGTGTCGCGCCACCTGGATCTTCTGCGCCGGGCTCAGATTGGAGAAGATCTCTTCGCGACGCCGGGCTGCCAGGGTTTCCAGCTGCAGCAGCTGCTGGCTCACATCCACTTCAGAATCCTTGGCCAGTTGCCGGATCTGCTCGATCTGCTCCTCGAGTTCCACCAGAGGTTTTTCGAACTCAAGCAGGGGGCGACGGGCCATGGCAGCAGGAGGGGGGGCTGAGGCTGGGACTGATCTTCGAGAGCTGATCAGGCGGCGGCTAGCTCGAGGCCGCCCTGGGCGGCGGCGAGTTGGGTAGGGCTGAGACCGATGGCCTGGAAACCGTGGCGCAGTGAGGCTTCACCAATCAGCTCCATGTTGGCGAGCGAGATGTTGTTGCGCCCCCAGCTGAAGTTTGTGTGGATTCCCTCAAATTCCAGCAGCATTGCCTCGGCAAAGCAAGCGAAGAGCTGGCGCTTGGGGTTTTCCATCTCGGCAACTTCCATCATCTGCCAGCCGATGTCCTGCCAGAACTCCACGATGCCGCCCTTGAGCACGTGCACCCCGTCGCCGGCCACCTTGGCGTCGAGGTTTTTGGGGTAGCCCCCGTCGATCATCAGGCAGGGCTTGCGCAGGCTGTCGTGGTCGATGCTGAGGGTCTGGGGAAGGCTGGCCACCCACACCACCACATCGGCCTGGGGCAGAGCCTCTTCCAGGCTGAGGATCGTGCCGCTGCCCAGGGAGGTCTGCAGATCCTGTAATCGTTGCTGTTGGCGGGCCACCAGCAGCAGCTCAGCCACGCCGGTTTTCTGGCTCAGCCAGCGGCACACCGCACTGCCGATATCACCAGTGGCGCCCACTACGGCCACCTTGGCCCGGCTCAGATCAATCCCAAGCAGCGGCGCATTACGCTCCACCTGCTGGCAGATCACCCAGGCGGTGTGGGTGTTGCCAGTGGTGAAGCGCTCCCACTCGAGGATCGTGTTGCGGATCTGCTGGAACTTCGAGAGGTCGTAATTCTCGAAAATGATCGAGGTGAAGCCCCCGAGGGCAGTCACGTTGATGCCGTTCTTTTGCGCCATCTCCATGGCGTTCTGAACCTTGCGCGTAGCCGTTTTGAAACGGCTCAGCATCTCCGGCACAAAGCAGGAGTCGATGTAGGTGCCCTCGATCGTTTTGCCGGTTCGACTGGTCACCTTGAAGGTTTCCAGAAGCTGAGGAGGGGCTGAACACCAGGCCAGCATGTCGGCTTCGGCCATCTCCTCAAGTCCCAGCTCCCGGGCCTTTTCCTGGGCCTGGACAAAGCTGCTGGAGTGACCGATCAGACCAAACATGCGTGCGGATGCTCCTGGTGACACACCGGCCTTGATGTCACCCGATTAAAGGGCAACGCCGGATTGGGCTGCTGGTGACTCAGCCCACCAGGGCGGCGGCGGCCATCCGGGCGATCTCACGGGTGCTGAAGCCGATCTCGGTGAGGGCTTCTTGGTAGGCGATCAGGAAGTCTTCGATCAGATCTTCTTTGTCCATGTGGAGCACGGCGGCATCGCCGGCCACTTCATCGAGCATGCGCCGGATCAGGGGCAGGTTGTCGCGGTTGGCCTGCTCCAGCTCCTCGCGGCAGCTCTCCAGGTTGGCCTTGAGCCACTCCTGGCCGTAATTCAGGTGGGTGTACTCGTCCTTCACCACGCCTTCGGTGATCTTGCGGGCGAAGGGGTCAGCGACAGGGATATAGATGTGATACGCCGAGATGGCGAAAGCCTCAATCAGCAGGGCCTGGATCAGCAGGCAGGTGGGCACCTTGCCAGCAGCCAGAGCTGTTTTGAAGTTGTTGTGCAGGGGCGCAAAGAATTCTTTGGCGAAGGCCATATCAGCCTCCACGCCCAAATTGTTGGCGCAGGCCGTGAAGCCTTTCATGTGCTTCAACTCCATCCGAGCCAGCTTGGTCAGCTCCTCGGCCTGTTCAGGAAGCAGGGTGCCGATCGCGATGTAATTGTCGTGGGCTTCCTGTTCGCCCTCAATCACGATCGCGTTGATGCGGCTGTAAGCGTCCTTGTAGGCCTCGGTGGTGAAGTCGGGCAGGTTGCCGACTGCTGCGGAGAGTTCCGGGGCTTCAAGGGTCGCCATGGCTACCAGGTCCACATCGCAATGGAGTCGACTGTAACCATCTCCAGTGGTGCTAGTTGGGCTTCTGAAAGCTTTTGCGCATCTGCGATCCGCCCCTTCAGGGTCGCTGGGCGCTCCGCGGTGGCCAAGAACTGGCCAGTAGCGAGGCGAACAACGTGCGCCAACCCTCCACCAGGCGCTCCTCCAGAGCCGCACCCAGCTCCACGGAGGCACCGCGGCTATCCCCCACCACGCCGCTGGTGGAGAGATCAGCCGTGAGCCAGGCTTCGGGCACGGCCCCTTCCAAGCTCCAGCCCGGAGGAGGCGGTTCCACCAGCAGCCCGTCCACCGGTCGTTCCGCTCCCACCAGCTCAGGTGCCAACTGGAGCATCAGGCTCGTTTCTGCCAGGCCGGCGTGGAGGCCCTGGCTCCGCTCCGGCTCCGGCA
>JBIIDQ010000153.1:0-4768 GCA_044238295.1 Vulcanococcus sp. | reverse complement strand
ATCCACGGCACTGTTGTGACGATCTTCACGGAGAGCACGACCGACACCGGCAGCGGCTACCTCAGCCACCGCTACACCAGCCAGTACGCCGACCCCGCCACTGGCGCAGCCCGCGGCGGCAAGAGCACCTTTACCGACACCTTTGTTCCTCTCGCCGGTGAAGGCCCCTGGGTGCTGAGTGAACGCGTGGTGGAAACCGAGGCCTTCGGTGACACCCCGGCCGGCCGTCAGGTGTTCCGCTTCGAGGATCTGCAGCCCAACGGCTGATCTGTTCTGAAGCGGTGAGTGGGCTACACCTCGAGGTTGCAACTCACCGCAAGCTCGAACGGCACGCAGCTGTTGGGTAACTCCAAGAGCTGCGCCGTCAGAGCGGCGATGTCATCCGGCTGGCTCATTGCCTCTTTGGGTATGGCGTTCACGGCGGCGGCCATGTCGGTGTTCACCCAGCTGGGGCAGATCGCGCTCACCCGGATGCCCCGCTCCCAGCCCTCGTTGCGCATGGTTTGGCAGAGGCCCATGAGGGCGAATTTGCTGGCGGTGTAACCCGCCAGCCTCCCCTTCGAGCGTTTGCCGCTCATCGAGACCAGCACCACGATCCGCCCAGCGCCATGTGCGCTGAGATGCGGCCAGGCTGCCCGGGTGAGCCACCAGGGTCCCATCACATTCACATCCCAGAGCTGCTGAATCTCCTGCTCCTGCCCTGGCGCAAACAGCAGTGGCGCTCTTGAAAACACACCGGCGCAATGCACCACCGTGTCGATCGCGCCGAAATGGCTCACGCTGCTTGCCACCCAGGCTTCAGCTGTTGCAGGGGCCTCGGCGGTGTAGGCATGCAAATGAACGCGTGCCTGGCCAGTGTCATCCGCTCCTGCGATCGCTGGGTCCAACCCGCTGCCGATCAACGCGCCTGGATCACGTAGGCCCAGGCTCAGCCGATGGCCATCGGCGAGGAGGCGTTCGGCGATCGCACGGCCGATGCCCCGGCTCGCACCGCTGATCAGGATCGTGCGCGGTTGCTCAGTGATCACGGTGGCGAAGGGCGTTAGTTCTGCATCGTGACGAACTCTTCGGCCACGGTGGGGTGCAGGGCCATGGTGCGATCGAAGTCGGCCTTGGTGGCACCCATGCCGATGGCGATCGCGGCCATCTGAATGATCTCGGCGGCGTGCTCCCCCACCATGTGGCAGCCCACCACCTTGCCGCTGCTGATCTCCACCACCAGTTTGAGCAGCACCTTCGGATCACGGGCCGGCAGGGCCTGGCTCATCGGCCGGAACCGCGCCCGATGCACCTTTACTCCCTTGGCGCCGTAACGCTCAATTGCTTGCTCTTCCGTGAGGCCGACGCTCGAGAGTTCCGGCTGAGAGAACACAGCGCTGGCCACCAGATTGTGATCCACCTGGCGTGGTTTCCCTCCCCAAATCGTGTCGGCCAGAGCCCGGCCTTCATCGATGGCTACCGGGGTGAGATTGACTCGATCGGTGACGTCTCCCACGGCGTAGACGTTGCCGACGTTGGTGCGTTGCACGGCATCCACAGGGATTCGATGCCCCTCGATCGCCACCCCGGCTGCCTCCAGATTCAGACCTTCGAGGAAGGGTCGCCGACCGGTGGCCAGCAGCACGCCGTTGCAGGGCAGCCGTTCGCCGCTTTGGCTGATCACGGTGAGATCGCCTGGGCTCCCCTCAATGGCGGCGGGGCTGTGGGTGAAGCGAATGTCGATCCCGTCGGCTTGCATGGCTTCCGCTACAGAACGGCTGGCCTCCAGATCGAAGCCCCGTAGGAGGTGATCGCCCCGCACCAGCTGCGTCACCGACACGCCCAATCCATTGAGGATGCAGGCGAACTCACAGGCGATGAAGCCGGCGCCCACCACCACCACCCGCTCTGGGAAGCGCTCCAGATTGAACATGTCGTCGCTCACCCAGCCCAGCTCGGCGCCGGGAATGGCAGGTCGATGCGGGCGTCCGCCCACGGCGATCAGGATGCGCTCGGCACTCAGGCGCTGCTGCTCCGTGCCAGTGCTGTCCACCACGCTGACGCTGCGGGCATCGGCGAAGCGTCCCCAGCCCTGCACCAGCTCCACCCCGGCTTTCTCCAGAAAGCCGATGTGCAGTTGGTTGAGCCGATCGACTTCAGCACGCACCCGCTGCAGCAGCGCAGCACTGTTATGGCTCGTCTCACCCACGCTCCAGCCGTAACTAGCGGCATCGTGCAGGTGATGGCGCATGGCAGAGCCGTAGACCATGAGCTTCTTGGGCACGCAACCGCGGATCACGCAAGTGCCGCCCACCCGGTCGCCTTCCACGATCGCTACGCGGGCTCCGTAGGAGGCGGCACGCTTGGCTGCAGCAAGGCCGCCGGAGCCGGCGCCGATCACGACCAGATCGAAATGCTCGCTCATGCCAGAACGCGGCGGATGCCCAGCGGTTGCTTCTTAAGGTTAACAGTATGACGATTGACGCATAGTGTGAAACTCACTCTCCAAGTGCCTCCGCTACCGCCCGCTGGAACACCGCTTCGTCGGGGGTGATGCCAGTCCAGCGCTCGAAGATCTGCATGGCCAGCTGCACCAGCATCTCGACGCCATCCACCACGGGGCAGCCGTGATCGCGGGCCGCGGCGAGGAATGGTGTGATCCGTGGATTGGTGATCACATCCACGGCGATGCACTGCGGATCCACGCTCGACCAGTCCACGGGAACGGCTTCCAGCTCCGGGGCGCAGCCCAGGTGGGTGGCGTTCATCAGTAGGGAGGTGCCACTGGGCATCACCAGTGGCGCCTGCCAAGGCATCCAGTGGCAGGGCACGCCGCTGACGCGGGTGACGATCTCGGCCACCTCGCGGCCCTGCTGCTCGCGGCGGGTGATCAGGGTGAGCTGCGCGGCTCCGGCCCAGGCGATCTCCACGGCCATGGCCCGGCCTGCCCCTCCGGCTCCGAGCATCACCACGTGTTGGCCGCGCAGCGGGGCCACCTTCTCGATCGCCTTCACCACGCCCTTGCCGTCGTTGTTGTGGCCGATCAGTCGCCCTTGTTCGATGGTGATGTAGTTGGCGGCGCCGATCGCTCGCACGTCGTCGTCCACTGCATCGAGCATGGGCATGGCCGCCACCTTGTAGGGAACGGTGATGCACATGCCCTGATAGCCAAGCGGTATCAGCGCTCTGATCGCCAGGGCCAGATCCGCTTCCGAGGCGATGTCGTTTTTCCAGAACTGCCAGGGAAGGCCGTAATGGCTGTACACCGCATCGAACATTCGATCGATCGGGTTCTCGGCCACTGGATGGCCGAGCATCCCGGTCATCTGCTTCTGCGGAGGGATCATCGGAGCGGCAGCGGCAATCACTCCACACTGACTCCGATCACCGTGGTTGTCCGTAGGGGGCCCTGAGCTCCCTCGACGTTGGTGTCGTGCCGGTTGGGTCGATGGCGTTCGCCTGCAGCCAGCGCAGCACGTCGCTGCTCAATCGAACCGGGCGTTTCGGCCTTCACATCAGAGGATGGCGGCCAGAGCATCCAGTTGTTGACGGCGGGAGGCGAGCAGCAGCTTTTCGGCCTGGGCCAGCAGCTTGAACACCGCCTTGTCGATCACTTCGTAAAACACCAGCGACCCCTCGGGTCTGCGCCGCACTACTCCGGCGATGGTGAGCAGCTTGAGGTGCTTCGACACCAAGGCCTGGCTGAGTCCTGTTTTCTCCACCACCGCCGTCACGTTGAGGGGGCCAGCTCGCATGGCTGACAACACCGCCAATCGGTTCGGCTCGGAAAACACCTTGAAGTATTCGGCCAGGTGCTCCATCGCCAGGACCACATGTGGGGATTGGAATCAGGTCATGGTAACCCGTTCTTGCAATCTGCAGATGCCACATCATCTCGGTGTAGCGAAATCGCGATGGCGTTATGCACGTGGTTTTGGGCTGATGTTTGGCCGTCCCGGTGGTTGCCGCGATTGCCGAGGGTGAGTCGCCTGCTGAGTTTCCCCCCTCCTTTCTTCTTTCCCCCAAGCTCGCTTGCACCGCGCTCTTGCACCGCCGATATCGCCAACGCTCGCTGCACGGAGCTTGAGGAGCGGCGTCCCGCCTTCGAGGCGATGCTGGCCCGGATTGAACAGTTGCCTGCGCGGCCGCATGTTCAGCCGTTTCTTCCTGCGGAGCGTGTTTCTCACCCACAGCTTCACGGTGTGAGAACGGGGCAGCTTCACCGATGGCTGGGGATGGTTCCTGATCGCTTCGATGCGGAGGTGATGCTGCAGACCAGCCGCACCTCCCGCCTCGCTTTCCCCGGTGGTGTTCAGGCTGACCCTTGCCTACTTCGCTCTACGCGCCCAACTGGTGGAGACCTTCCGAGAGATCAGGGCGGCCCAGGGAAATCCGTTGCGTCAGTTCCTGCAACCAATGGAGCGTTCGACTGACCAGCCCCTGGAGTTGTCCGCATGACGCCATCACTGAGTGAAGGTATTGGCATTCAGCCAGGGCAGCTGCGCCGCTGCTGGGTCACCACAGTGTTCATGCTGGTGCTTCACGCGCTGGCGCTGCTGGCGCTGATGCCCAGATTCTGGAGCTTGGAGGCGATCGGCACCCTTTTGGTGCTCTATTGGCTCACCGGTTGTGTGGGCGTTACGCTTGGCTATCACCGCCTGCTGGCCCACGGCGCCTTTGCGGTGCCTCGTTGGCTCGAGGCGTTCATCGCCACCTGCGGCGCGCTCAGCTGTCAGCACGGTCCGATCGACTGGGTTGGCCTGCATCGCCATCACCATCTGCATTCCGA
>JBIIDQ010000152.1:0-4825 GCA_044238295.1 Vulcanococcus sp. | reverse complement strand
CCAGAAGCTCATCCCGTGAACCCTCCGCTTCGCCCCACCACGAGCGCGAGTAGCACCAGAGCGCCGAGCAGCACTTGGTGGCGGAAGTGGAGCCCGAAGGCCGAGCGGGGCAGGTTGGGTCGCTGCAAAAGCTGCGTTTCCCGCAACCAGCCCCCGCAGGCCACGAGCCAAAGTGGCCAGAACCACAGGCTCACGCCCTGAAGAGCAGCTGCCCAGGCCAGCAACAGTGCTGTGGTGCCGTAGCAAAGGCCAACCACCTGCGGGGCCTTTTGCCCGAGGCTCAGGGCTGAGCTGCGCACGCCGACACGGGCGTCATCCTCACGGTCCGACATGGCGTACACCGTGTCGAAGCCAAAGGTCCACAGGCCGGTGGCGAGCCAAAGGGCGAGAAGTGACCATCCCCCATTGAGGTTGCCGCTGCCAGCAGCCCATGGAATCAGTACAGCGAAGCCCCAGCACAGGGCCAGTACAGCTTGGGGGTAGCCAAACCAGCGCTTGGCCGAGGGGTACAGCAGCACCGGTGGCAAAGCGGCGATCGCTAACAACAGACAGAGCCCCCGGCTATTAGGCGGAAGCCCCCACAGCACTACCGCTAGAGCGGCTAGTAGACACACCGCCAGCAGCACGACGGCCGCTGCCACGCTGATGCGTCCGCTAGCCAGGGGGCGCTCGCGGGTGCGTTCCACCTGCGGATCAATGCGGCGGTCCCAAAGGTCGTTG
The DNA here is from genome assembly GCA_044238295.1 of Vulcanococcus sp. Taxonomy (GTDB): domain Bacteria; phylum Cyanobacteriota; class Cyanobacteriia; order PCC-6307; family Cyanobiaceae; genus Vulcanococcus. Next base: position 4,105 of record JBIIDQ010000152.1, on the reverse strand, counting down.
GCCACGCACCCGGCTCCACTCACGGCTAGGCCGCCGAGCACGATCCAGCCCACCAGCACTGCGGGTGGCCCCTGGGGCAGGAGCCATAGGCTCCAGCCGGCCGGAATCAATAGGATGAGCCGGCCACTGGGTTTGTCCCAGCGCAGCAACGCCAGCCAGGTCTGCAGCTCTGTTAGGCGAGCCTTTGCAGCAGCCAAAGCGCCATCCAACTAGTGGCGCAAACCCTAGGCCTGCCCTGCCGGCGGTCAGCGGTGCGAAAGTGGCTAAGCGCGAGAGGCGATGGCCGCGTGAGCGAGTCTCCGAACCGCTCCATGGGGAGCTCCATCCGCCCAGTGGCGGGCATTGATATCGGCACCAATTCGATTCACCTGCTGGTGGCAGCGGTGGACACCGAGCTGCGCACGTTTTCGGTGCTGCTCACAGAGAAATCCACCACCCGGCTTGGGGAGCGCGACCCTGAAACCGGTGCGCTCACGCCGGAAGCCATCGAGCGGGCCTTCACCACCCTGCGCCACTGCCGGGAGTTGGCGGCGAGCCATGGGGTGGATCCGGGTGACGTTGTCACCGCGGCGACGAGCGCAGTGCGCGAGGCCTCCAACGGCCGCGATTTTCTGCAATCCATCCAGGAGCATCTCGGCCTGGACGTGGATCTGGTGAGTGGCCCGGAGGAAGCCCGTTTGATTTATTTGGGCGTGCTTTCGGGCATGGCCTTTGGAGATCAGCCCCACCTGATCCTGGATATCGGCGGTGGATCCACCGAGCTGGTGCTTGCGGATGGACGCGATGCCCGCGCCCTCACCAGCACCCGGGTGGGCGCTGTGCGGCTGCAACGGGATTTCGTCAAGGAAGAGCCGATCCCCCCCAAACGGGTGGAGTTTCTGCGGGCTTTCATCCAGGGTGCCCTGGAGCCGGCTGTGCTCAAGGTGCGCCAGCAGCTCCAGAACGGTGAGATGCCTGTGATGGTGGCCACCAGTGGCACGGCCATGGCGATTGCGGCGATGGCGGCAGCCGATGACCCGAGACCGCCACTGCGCATGCAGGGCTATCGCGTGAGCCGCCAACGACTGGATGGTTTGGTGGAGCGTCTACTCACCCTCACACCGGCTCAGCGGCGTGCTCTTCCTTACCTCAATGAACGTCGGGCCGAGATCATTGTTCCGGGGGCGCTGATCCTCCAGACCGCCATGCAGATGCTCGGTATGGACGAGCTCGTGGTGTGTGAGCGGGCCCTACGCGAAGGCCTGATCGTGGACTGGATGTTGCGCAACGATCTGATTGTGGATCGCTTTGCGTTTCAGAGCAGCATTCGTCAGCGCACCGTTCTGCATTTGGCGCAGCGCTACAAGGTGGACGTGCCACGAGCTGAGCGTGTGGCCACCTATGCCCTCAGCCTCTACAGCCAGGGCCAGGGCCTGCTGCATCACGATGATGGGAGCGGCCGCCAACTGCTCTGGGCCGCGGCGATGCTGCACAGCTGTGGTCAGCACATCAATACGGGTGCGTATCACAAGCACAGCTGGTATCTGATCCGCCACGGGGAACTGCTCGGCTACTCCGATAGCGAACACTTGATGGTGGCCGCCATCGCCCGGTATCACCGCCGCTCCTTGCCGAAGAAGCGACATGAGTCGTGGCAGCTCATCGAGGGCCGTGAGCAGCGGCGCACCGTTGCTTCGATGGCGCTGCTCCTTCGCTTGGCGGTGGCGCTGGACCGCCGTCCGGCGCCTCTGCTGGCTGGTCTGCAGTTGCGTCGTGATGGCTCCAACCGGTGCTCGGTTCGCCTTGAGCCAATGCTTAAGGGGCAAGACCTCAGCCTGGAGCGTTGGAGCCTCTCGGCCTGTGCCACCGCTGTGGAAGAAGCGGTGGGCGTTCGGCTCAGCGTGGAGGAGCAGCGTTGAAGCTCACCCAGCGGATCTGATCAATGCGGCCGAGTGGTTTGGCTGGCGTTTCACCTTGGTTGACCTTCACCAGATCGGGACGTCCAGCGCGGAGCTGCAGGCCTGTACCGATTGGGAATTGGCGTGATCCGGAGAACATTCCCTCATAAAGCTGCTTCCCCTGCTGGGTGCGCACCGAGAGCCAGCTGGGTTCGGTTGCGCTGACGGTTAGCGGTTCACTGGGCCTGGCTGGCTGGCTGGCCGGCTTGGCTGGAGGTCGAGGGGTGGGCTTCTCTGACGATTTCGGCAGTAACGGCAGCATCTGTTGTGCCAACTGTGGTGCTCGCTGCCACCCCCAGGCGCCTGCCGCGATCAAACCGGCCACCAACGCCAGGCTGCCGAACCAACGCAAACCCGCGCCATTCGACGATGGAGTCGTTCTGCTTTGCGTATAGCTCTGTGGGCTAAGCCTGGCTCGCTGCTGACTTCGATTGACTGCTGCGGTGCTACTGCTACTCAGAGGTGCAGGAGCCGCTTTGCGGGCTTGTCCCTGCTGTTTGATTGGGCCGAGCAAAGGGTTCACGTCGACCCCCAGCGCATCGGCAATTCGCCGAGCCTGGGCAATGACAAAGACCAGTTCTGGGAGTCGCTCTTGATCGCCCATCTCCAGGGCCTGCAGCTGTTCGTCGCCCATCCGCAGCTGTGCTGCAAGAGTTGCGCGACTCAGTCCTTTGTGTTCTCGAGCCTCACGCAGGCATGTTCCAAGCACCTTGAGTGGCGATTGCTCATCAGCCATATCGCTTGAACCCGTGACCTCGCTGGTGTTCACTGTGGGCGTGCGATGGCTGAATGAACTCAGCCATTTTGACCTGAATTACGCACAGAGCTAGTCTGCTGCCGAAAATTCGCCAGCCGAGCTCGTATCCGGCACGAAAAATCTCATTGGAGAGATTGAATCTATGGGCGATACTGGATTCGAACCAGTGACCCCTTCCGTGTGAAGGAAGTGCGCTACCACTGTGCTAATCGCCCGAGTGCGCGTTTGCCCGCACTCAGTGACTTTAAAGCATCGGCCTCCCAGTCCAGCTTTACGCACCGCCTCGGAACAGGTGGTGATGGCTAGCTGAGTAAAGGCGTGAACGCGCTGCGCCTGGTGGGGCCAGCGCCGGACTGACCACATACAGGGTGGTGCGGATCAGCTCCCGCTCCTTGCTCACCTGAGCCATCTCGGCGAGGGGGGCCACCTGAATCCACTGGTCTGGCCAGCTGACGCGATACCCAATCGCTACGGGGGTGTCGGCGGGGTAGTGCTGCAGAAGTTCAGCTTGCACCTCCTCCACGTGGCGAGCGCTGAGGTACAGGCAAAGGGATGCTTGAAGTGCCGCTAGCGATGCCAGGGATTCCCGATCGGGAACGCCAGTGCGGCCGCCAGCCCGGCCGAGCACGATCGTCTGCACTAGTCCGGGAATCGTCAGTTCAGCCTGCAGTGCTGCGGCTGTGGCCTGATACGCACTCAGACCGGGAACGACCTCAACCTCAACATCCGCGTCAAGCAGGCGGCAGAGCTGCTCATTCAGGGCGCTGTACAGACAGGTGTCGCCATCGTGCAGGCGCACCACTCGTTGACCAGCGGCGGCTCGCTCCAGCATCACTGCCATCACCTCTTCCAAGGTGAGCGTGCTGGTTCGGATTCGTTCACAGCTCTCGGGTGCCATTGCTGCCAGCTGTGGGTTCACCAGCGAATCGGTCCAAACCAGCACCTCGGCCTGCTCGATCGTTCGTGCAGCTCTGATCGTTAGCAGGTCGGGGGCACCCGGGCCTGCTCCAACGATCCACACCTTGCTGCTCATTCCTTCACTCCGCTGGGATCGGGCAGCGGTTGACGCCGGCCATACAGCCAGTAAAGACCGAGGCCGCCGATGGCGATCAAGACCAGGCTGACGAGCTGGGCCATCCGTAATCCGCCGGCGCAGTAGGGAGGAGTGCCCACCAGGCACAGGGGATCGATTCGAAGCCCCTCAATCCACAGGCGGCCAGTGCTGTAGGCCACGAGGTAGGTGCAGCTGATCGCCCCCATCGGGAGTTTGATCTTGCCCCGAACACCACGCTCGAAGAGCACCACCAGCAGGGCAAGAACGCCGAGATTCCACAGCGATTCGTAGAGAAACGTGGGATGAAAGCTGCTTTGATCGAGAAATTCAACCGGCCGATTCGCAAAAGGAATCGTG
>JBIIDQ010000151.1:0-4865 GCA_044238295.1 Vulcanococcus sp. | reverse complement strand
ATGACATAAGTCGCTGCACCGGGCGCCAAAGTCCATCCAGAGCCACCATGCCCGTAGTTATGGGCAACAATTTGGCGACCCGTTGAATCCACGCTCATCCTCGGACCACCACGGCGCATCGGGCGGTAACACAAGATTTTTTGACCTAAATTGGCCTCACTCAAATTAGGTGGCTTGATTGATCGGATCTCTCGAGAGGCAGCTTGACCTCGGGGAATTAAGCCAGAGAACAAGCCCCCAATCGTGAGGCCTGTCACCTGAAGCAGCCTACGGCGTTTCATCAATTGGCACCACGGTCATTCGATCACGCTAAACAGCGACGACCAAATACCAAGAAGAGTTATACACCGTAATATTCCATAACGAAGCTGCGGCCCGGCCGAACAAATTGCATCCGCCCATACCGCAAATTAAGTGAATAAACCGCTCCTCTTTAGAAAAAGAGGAGGCGCAGCGAACCAGAGTGGCGCCCTCAAAGCCTTCAGCGATGCCAGCTCAGATCAGCGGGCTAACGCGATGAACACGATCAGCACTGGTTAGCCATTGATCGGCTGCGAGCACTGACCATTCAGTTCTGCTGCGAAGACTGATGGCGCGATCCAAGGCTGAGGCGCAAGATGGAGGTTTCAGGCTTCGTCAACTAGACATGCTGCCGCGCATCCTGCATCCCGAGCAGTTAAAAGGATTCCGACTAGGCAGCAACGACCACTGCCGCCTCGCCCTGCTGAAAAAGCCGGAATCAGGAGGATGCACGATGTTCCTGGAGATCCATGATCCCTGCGATCGAGTGCCATTCCACAACCATCTCCAAGCCGTTGAACTATTTTTTGTGCTCAGGGGCACAGTGATCTTCCATGTGAACGAAAGCTCAATCACCGCCCATGGGGGTGACTTCGTAGTTGTTCCCGAGGAAGCCATGCATGACCTGGAAAATCCAGGGCCAGAGAGGGTTTACCTGATTACGGTGCTGAGCAGTGACAACGGTTTTGCAGATCTGCTCGAGCACGGCATCCCCACGCCCCTCGATGCCGAAGACCTAACAGTTCTCCGCACACTCTGAGGCACAGAGCGAGGCATGCCAAAGCACGAGGAGCATTGTGCTGAATGCTCAAACATCCAGTGCGACAGAAACAAGGGAATCACTCCCTAAGCCGCCAACCATTAGAACGCTGATCCACACCAAACATTCAGTTGCGACCACGATTGAGCTAGCGATAGCCAAGCCAGAAGTAGCAAGAGCATCGAGCAAGAAAAGACGACTCATCCAAACGGCAAGTGAAAGAAAAGCTCAGATATCCACATCAATCAGCATTCCCAAACCATGAGTATGCGATTGAAAGTCCTATCTGAACTGAACACCATCGTTCAGCCTGTACGGCGCTCATCCCAGATCCACCGCAGCACCGCTCGACAAGTGCACAGGTTCTGCAAACACTGGCACGGAGATCAGTGATAGGGCAGCACACCAATCAGTGCGTAGTTGAACCAAAGGGCTAGGTGCACGGACCTCGGCAGGTCACAGCCGGGCAGCACCCATCCACTCGGCGCGAGGATCGGCGCTGCGAATAGCTCGCAGCTGCTCGAGCAGCTGCTTTTCCTGATCGCTATAGCTGGCGGGCTGCTTGAGGCTGAGGCTGAGGAGGAGATCACCGCGCCCTCCCTTAGCGGGCCAGCCCTTGCCCTTCAGCCGAAGGCTGCGACCCACCGCCATGCCCGGAGGCACAGTCACCGTGGCCTCGCCATCTGGCGTGGCCACGCGTACCTCGCCCCCGAGGGCCAGCTCATCAAGGCTGAGGGGAAGGTCTGCTTTGAGCTGATCACCGTCGAGGCTCCACACGGGGTGATCCTGAAACTGCAGGGTGAGGTAGAGATCTCCACGACGGCCAGTGCCAGGCTGCAGGTTGCCTTTGCCTTTGAGCCGCAAACGGCTGCCAGGTTTGACACCAGCGGGAATGCGCACCTGAACCCGCTCGTCATTCACCGCCAGGGTGCGCTCACAACCGCGGAACGCCTCCGAAAACGAGATGGTGATGCTCGCTTCAGCATCCAGGTTGGGTGCAGGGGGGCGACCTGCAGCACCGGCAAAGCCACCGCCAGGGAAGCCGCTGCTAGCAAATCCACTTGGGAACCCAGAACCAAAACCTCCAAATCCACCCGGAGCGCCACCAAAGCCAGCGCCGCCTGGGCCACCGAACCGGCCGAGCAGGTCGTTGATGAAGTCGTCGAAGTTGCCGTAGCGCCCGAAATCCACATCCATGCCGGCAGCCCCGCCGCCGGCTTGACTCCAGTACTGACCGAACTGCTCGTAGCGCTTGCGCTTATCGGGATCAGAGAGCACCTCATAGGCCTCACTGATTTCCTTGAACTTCGCCTCAGCCCCCTGATCGCCTGGGTTCACATCCGGGTGGTACTGGCGAGCGAGCTTGCGAAAGGCACGCTTCACCGTGTCGGCATCGGCGCTGCGATCCACCCCAAGCACCTTGAAATAGTCGCGGTATCCGTTGGCGCTCATCGCAGCTGCTTGGGGAAAGCATGACCGGCCCCATCAGTCTCCCAGCTCCAAGGGGGCAGCGATGGCCACTGCACGGGGCGGAAGGCCGAACGGCTCATCACACCTAGGGTCGTGTACATCGATGCATTGCGTGATGCCAAGCATGACTCGACGTCCTCAAGGCCTTTGGCGCTCCTTACCCATCGTTCTCAGCGTGCTGAGCGTTGGTTGGATCGTGGTACCACCCGCAGCACAAGCGGCAGAGAACAGCAGCTCTAGTGCCGCAGGCAAAGCAATTCCAGCGTCTACGAAGCAGCAGAAGGAGCTGGCCAAGCACCTCAAGCTCAAGGGAGCGGTGCTTTACGGGGCCTGGTGGTGCCCCCATTGCACCCATCAGAAGGAGCTGTTCGGCTTCGAAGCGATCGAGCTACTTCCCTACGTGGAGTGCGACAAAGACGCTGACGGCAGAGCTCAATGCCAGCAAGCCCAGGTGAGGGCGTACCCCACCTGGGAACTCAACGGTGAGCGACGTGTTGGCGTGCTCAGCCTGCAAGAACTGGAGATTTGGAGCGGCTACGGCAGCCGCTGAACCCAACCATCAGTCTTCGTCGGTGGCGCCGAAGCAATGCATCAGGGCATCGCCCCAGCTGTTGATTCCCTTGAGCTCGTGATCGCTGGAACTGCTCAGGGCCTCACCGTGAGCGCGCAGCACGCTGGCCTTGTCCACGCTGTGGCCGTGTGAAGCAGCCAGATCAACGACATCGTCCATGCCGGTGGCGGCATGCAGCTTCTGGCGAAGCCCCTCATCGGCGTTCACCTTGGAGAGGAAGGCCTTCAGATCAGCAACAGACACAGCGACAGGGCGGGGATCTCGCCAGCGATGCTGTCAGACCGTTGGCCCTGCAGCCAAGAGCGGTTCCACCAGCACGGCTGTTCCGTAGCAAAGAACCTCAGTCGCACCACTGGAGCCGGTTTCCACCGTTGAGCCGTCGTAGCGCATGCCCACGATGGCGTTAGCGCCCAGCTGGCGGGCGTGGGCAACCATCTCTTCGTAAGCCTGCTGACGGGTCTGCTCACACATGGCTGTGTAAGCACCAATCCGGCCACCGATCATGGTTTTCAATCCACCCAGAAAACCCTGCAGGAGAGTGGGCGAACGCACCACGATGCCGCGCACCACGCCTCTTGTGTCCAGGATGCGGTAGCCCGGAAGCTCAAAGGTGGTGGTCACCGGCAGCGGACGGCTCATAACACCTCATTGGAACGGATCTGAAGGTCTGAGCGCTCCACCCCGAGGAGGAAGACGCTGACAGCACCGGCCTGGATCTCCACACCGTCAGGAGTAGAGCGCAGCGAATCAATCGTGGATGGGAAGCGCAGACGATCGCCATCGTCCACAGAAAAGTCATTAATGGTTTTGGAGCCGGCTCTCACGCGAAACAGGTCCGTGCCCGAACCACCCCAGAGCTGATCGTCACCAAGACCGGAACGGATCAAATCATCACCGGCATCGCCCCAGATCTGATCATGGCCAGCAAAACCCTTGAGCCGATCATTTCCCTGCGCGCCATAAATCACTTCATCAAGGCGTGTACCAATAATTAGATCATTGCTCACGCCACCAGACAGAGGCAGGCCGGGAACACCGCGCGCGATGCCAATGCCATTAGAGGCGAATTCCGTCTGGAAGAAATTGTTTGTGAGATTATCTCGAAACTGGTTATACACCCTACGATTACCATCACCCGCACCGGGCTGAATGGTGAGGCCTTGATCAAGAGTTCTCACATCTTTGATCCATCCCTCTGGCAACTCAGCACTCAAGAACACAGCAACTGGGTCATCGGCATAAGCCGTGTCTATAGAGCCGAGAATAAACTCGTTTCCATTAGGATCCCGAGCAAAGCAATAATCGATCAATTCGCCAGAATTGTCACGTGCCGCAAAGGTCTGCGGTTGATTCTTATCGTTAATCGCCAACTGAATACTGCCCGGAGGCGCAGGTGCCAGCAAGGCGGCTGAATAGCGCGTGACGCCGGGTGGATAGTCGTCAGGGTTAAACGGCTCAATCGCCGTATAGTTGAAAGTATTGTAAAGCCATGTATATCCCTGACTATCGGTGATATACGAGAACTCGCCATCCGGGAGCAATGGGCTGCTCAAAAAAGAGCCCGTGAACAAGGGAGTTCTCAGGGACGGATTGAGGCTGTATCCCGGATCGGGAACGTAGGTTGAGAAGGCAGAATCGGGCAAAGGGTTATACCCTTCCGGAAAAGGCTCATAGCCCAGGTTCACGTAGACCTCGACAGGCCCATAGCCAGCCTGATCGAGATTACCCGCAAATATAAGCTCAGTTGAACCAGCCATGGCCACC
>JBIIDQ010000150.1:0-4881 GCA_044238295.1 Vulcanococcus sp. | reverse complement strand
TCGTCAGGTCTTATTCGGTGCCTTAGCGGGTTACCTGTTACTGGGGTTGGCGGCTGGGCTGATGTTCAGCGCCTTGGAAACGGTCTCGCCTGGAAGTTTCGTGGCCACCCGTTCCAGCAAAGGCCCACTGCTGCGCACGCTTGGAACTGTGCCTAACCGCAGCAATCCTGTTTGGGCTGTGGATTTCGTGGAGCTCAACTACTTCGCGTTTGTGACCCTCACAACCACCGGCTACGGCGACATACACCCCGTCACCGCGCAGACCCAAATGGTTTGCGTGTTGGTGGCGATCGCTGGCACGGTGTATTTGGCGATGGTGATGGGTTTACTGATCAGTCGTTACACCGCCCGTGATGTGGAGGATCAGCTCGATCGCTGAGCCTTCAGTTCTAGGCACCAGTCCGCCCCGAGCTGCTGCAGCCGCTGTGGCATCCAGGGTTCCGCCTGGTTGACATCCACCAACCCCAGATCGCCGAGGGGAGTGCGGGCGGCGTGTCCCCCCAGCAGTTTCGGGGCGATCACTGCGGCCAGCTGCTGCACGCAGCTTTGCGCGATGGCGGCGGCGGCCAGTTCTGGGCCGCATTCCCAGAGCACCTGATTGCAACCCCGCTGGGCGAGGGCCTCCAGCATCGGCCTTGGTTCGCAGCGCTCCAGGCTGAGCCGCTCCACCCCCCAGTCATCCAGCTGTAGACATCGATCGGCTGGTGCGTCGTGACCGTGCACCACCAGGGTGTGGGCTGCGTGTTGCTCCCAGAGCGAGGCCCTGGCCGGTAGATCCAGGGACCGGCTCATAACCACCCGCAGGGGTTCGGGGGAGCGTTGCCCCCGGCTGGTGAGCAGCGGGTTGTCGGCGCGCACGGTGCCACCGCCCACGATCACGGCATCACAGCGGGCCCGGAGCTGATGCACCCAGCTTCGAGCTGTGGGGCCGGAAATCCATTGGCTCGAGCCATTGGGCAGGGCTGTACGGCCATCAAGGCTCATCGCCCACTTGAGGATGCCCAGGGGTCGGCCCTGCTGCACCCGGTGGATGAAAGCGCGGTTGAGCTGGAGTGCTTCGGCTTCGCACACCGCTTCGATCACCTCGATGCCAGCGGCCCGGAGTTGGGCCAGGCCTTGTCCGGCCACGCGTGGATCCGGATCGGTCATCGCCACCACCACTCGTGCGATGCCCGCGGCCTGCAACGCCTCGGTGCAGGGAGGCGTGCGGCCGTGGTGGCAGCAGGGCTCCAGTGAGACCACCGCCGTTCCGCCCCGGGCGCGAGTGCCTGCCTGGCGTAGGGCGTGCACTTCGGCATGGGCGGTGCCGGCCCGTTGATGGAAGCCTTCTCCCACCAGGTTGCCGGTGGCATCGAGCACCACGCAGCCCACCAAGGGGTTAGGGCTGGTGCGGCCGGCGCCCAATGCGGCCAGCTGCAGGGCCCGCTGCATCCACGGCCGCCAGGGCGTGCTCATGAGCCGATGTGTTGGGCCTGATCCTCCCGCCAGCTGGGCAGGCTGCGCCATTCCGCCACCACATAGGGAGGCACGGGAAGCTCCACGAAGACCCCGGGTAGCTCCAGGCGTAGCGGACGGTTCTGATGCAGTTCGGCCAGCAATGGATTGAGGTTGAACTCGGCAGCGGCGTCGCGGCCATCAACCGCCAGCTTGGGATTGGCGGTTGTGATGTCGTCAAGTTGCCAGGTGTTCCGGCCGGAGTGCACCAGCAGAGCCGTGGGGTGATCGAGGCGCACCTTGCCTGGGTAGCCCACGATCCTGAGGGTCACGGGGCCGCCCGGTGGGCCGCTGCGGTAGGCCACGGCCTGCCAGCTCTGGTAGTCGAGATCTCGCAGGCTCTCAAGGCTGCGCACCACCTGCTCGCCGTTCTCGTCGTCGTGGGAGTGCACCTGCGCCCAGCAGGGGTCGCCATGACCCAGCAGCAGCGCGGTGCAGACCACCAGCCCCACCAGCCATCGACTGAATAGTTTCCGAAGCGCAAAACCTGAACTCATACCGCCTGAGCCTCCCGCTCCGCTCCGGGGATCGTTTGCCAGTTGGTGTGTGTTGCCCACAACGCCCATATCGCCATGGCCCGCAGGTAATGGCAGGCGCGGAAGGTGTTGCCCCCCGTGATGGCCTCCGGGGTGCGGAACTGCAGGCCACCGGCGTACACCTGGTTCACGACGGCACCGGTGATGGCCAGGGCCGTCTCGGTGTCGCCCATGAGGCGGTAGTAGCTGGCGATGCCGAAGTTGATGCCGGTCCACACCTCCAGGGGGTGGGTGCCGTTGGGATCGAGCGGTGTGCCATCGCGCCGCAGGCCATTGGCAACGCCGAGGCGACCGCCCTGGAAGCCCTCGAAGCAGGATTCCTTTACGGCTTTGAGGGTGCTGAGGGAGCGCTCATCGGCTACCACCGATTGCAGCCCCAGCAGGCGGGCGTAGAAGTCGCCGCAGAGCTGATCGGCCATCACCACGGGGGTGCCGCTTTCGGCGTCGATGTTGTAGTACTCGCCGTTCCAGAGCAGGCGATCGAAATTGGCTCGGCTCTGCTCCAGCCAACCGCTGAATTCGCGCTGCTCGGCCGATGTATCGAGCCCCATGGCGAGCTGGAGTTGCTGAGCGATAGCGAGGGCTGCTTCCAGTGCCGCGATCCAGAGCGCGCCGCAGTAAGCGCTCACCCCTTGAAGGGGCCAGTCGTCGAAGGTCTGATCCGGGGCACCGCCGTTATCGGGAAGCCCGTCATTGTTGGCATCGAAGCTCTTGAGATAACGCAGGGCTTGCACCGCGGCCGGCCAACAATCAGCCAGGAAGCGCAGGTCTTCTCCGCTAGGAGCCAGCTTGAACGTGCGCCACACCTGCAGAACAAAATCGCTGGCCAGGTCCTTCCAGAGGTTGCAGTCTTGATAGGCGGTGTAGTTGGTGGCATCCCAGGGCCGTTCGTTTGGAGCTCCCAGGTCGTGGGGGGTGGCACCGCCCACTTTCCGAGCCGCTTCCACCCGGCCTTTCCCTTGCGTGAAATACCAGCCGATGGGCCGCGGGGTGGGATCGGCGGCGGGGATGGCCCTGGCGAAGCTGCGCAACACCGATTTGTCGAGCTCCGGCCAGAGCTGCAGTAGTGCAAAGGAGCCATAAAGCCTCACATCAAGGCTTTCGTACCAGGCGTAATCGAGGCACTCCAGCACCCCAAATCGGCCCACGGGATCTTGAGGGCTAGCGCTGCTCCAGAGGCTGCCGCCGCTGCAGAGGTCATAGAGCTCGTTGAACAGAGCCATCCGCAGGGGCTCTGGCAGGTCGCTGCGCTCGAGCACCGGTTGCTGCCACTGCTCGATCTGGGTCCGCCACTGACGCCAGTCGCGCAGGGCCTCGGCGGCGATGGCTCCGGCCTGATTCGCGCCGGCACCGAAAAAGTCGGTGTAGCGGCGGAGGGCTGAGCTGCCGGTAGCAAAGGCCGTCACCGGTAGATCCCAGCTGATCACCACGGGAATCTCAATGCTTTGGCCAGGCTCGAGTTGGCACTGAATCGCCAGGGCGGCACTGGCGGGATCGTTGGCTCCGCTGCGGCGGTCATTGTTGCTGTCTGGGATGGAGCCGTCGGCGCTGAAATGGCTCCAGATCTCACTGCCATCTCCATGGGGATTCCATCGACTGCAGCGCTGGATTTGCACGCCTGGTAGCTCGCTGGTGGCGATGCACCACTGACCCTGACCTTCAGCGACTGGTGAAGAGACATCACCCTCGAGCAGCACGCCTTTCAGGGAGCCATCGTCAACCCAGCGGTTGCGATGGCCCTGGCTGTTGCCGATGGCTGGCGCGTAGTTGTGTTCTGGGCTGCCGTCGTCGCGGAAGTGCACCTCAGCCGATGCGTCGGTGTTGGTGAACCAGCCGGTGGTATTGCGCCAGCTCAGGAGAAGTGACAGATCAAGCGGCTTGCGGGTGGGGTTGCGCAGCGTCCACACAAACACCGCAACCGGGTAGCTGGTGTGTTGATAGTTGCCCGGCAGGATCGGGCTGAAGGCCTCGCAGCTCACCTCGGCGTTGAACACGCCTTGGTAGTGGCTCCAGCTGAGCGGGTATCGGGCCGCATAGGTGCCGGTGGGTCGCTCCGGTGTGCTGGCTGGGTACCAGCTCCAGGCAGGTAGAGGTTGGCCGGCCTCGGGCCGTGAGGCATCCACCTCGGGTGCAACGGCCAGGGCATGGGCGCGCTGGGTTTTGCCGTTGTTTTCAAATAGAGCGAATTGGCAGTCGGGTAAGACCCCGAACCAGTGCTCGCCGCCATCGAGGTGCCAGAGGTTGAAATTGCCGTCGGGCGCCCGGCCGATGCAGCCCGCACCGAAGCCCCCCAGGGGCATGCCGTGATTCGGGCCGTCGTCGAGGTTGCTGGCGTAGCGAACGGTGTACGGCTTGCTCCATCCCTGGCCCATGGCCCGCGACCAACTGGCACTGGGTGCTTGCCAGGTGCTGCGGGGTTTGCGGCGCAGCAGGGATCGGAGGGCGGTGAGGCCGAGGCGCGCCATGGGGCAGCTGAAGGTGGGGCCAGCTTGTCAGAGCTTGCTGTTCGGTGCCTGAGCGCCCACTTCCTGCTCCACCAGGGCATCAAGGGTCACGGCGGAGCGCACCAGGGCCTGGTAGTGCTGCACCACCCGTCGGTTCCGCTCCAGCCAGCCCGCGGGATTGCCCTGGGCGGCGGCGAGGCTACCGGTGTGGTCGCCATCGAGCAGATCGAGATCGTTTTGCCGGTTGATCAGTGCAAGCACCAGCTCATGGATGCGCTGGCGGCGATCGGCGTCGGACATGGAACGGAAAAACCGCTCGACACGTGATAGCCCAGCCAGAGGCCTCGCTCAGTGGCCGGGAGGCGGCCCTGCTTCGAAGCGATCGAGCAGCACCTGCACCGGGATTT
>JBIIDQ010000149.1:0-4938 GCA_044238295.1 Vulcanococcus sp. | reverse complement strand
CGATGAAGAATGAATCACCAGCTCCAGTCACCGGCACGATGCAATCGTAATTGCGGCTGTCGCGGCTGCGATAGGGCTTTACCAGCTGCTCGAGCCGCTGCCAACGTTCGGCCCAATCAAGACTGTCCTTCTCCTCATGCACGCGGCAGCCGCTGCAGATACCCTCAGAATCCAGCACAAGGCCCAGGGGGTGGTTGGTGCTGTAAAGGCAGCGCTGGCAGGTTTGAACAGGGGGCGTTGTCATACGAAGCAGCGCTGGCGGTGCGGCCGCAGTGGCTGATCGGTGAGGGCGGCTTTCAGATGGCCGATGGCATGTTCGCGGTAATTCAGCGCATTGCCCACCGCCACGCCCGCCAGCTGCGGCCGACTCAATAGTGACCGGATCTGCTCAGGCCGGGCAAGACCGCCGAACGCCAGCAGGGGAAGGCATGACTGCGCCTCCACCGCATGCAGCAGCGCCGGATTGAAGCCCTGACCTTCCCCTTCGCCCGCCACATCAATCACCAGCACCTCAGACACCTGCTCGCCAGCGATCAGCTCGCAGATCGGCGCGAGCAATGCACCTCGGTGACCCGTGCGGTGCTGCAGATGCTGCACCTCGCCGGTCGGGCTCTGCAGCAAAGGCAGAGCCGCCACCAGGGCCTGCACACCCACAGCGCTGGCCATGGCAGCCACGGCATGTGGATTGAGGCTGAGGACCGTGTCCAGGACCAGCCGTTCAGCGCCGGCCCGCACCGCCGCCCTGGCGTGATCCTCGGTCGCAAGCCCGCCGCCGTAGGTGAGGGGTGTGGACAGGCCCAGAGCCCCCAGTCGTTCGATTAGTTCCAGATCCGGGCCCTGATCACCGCGGTCGATCGCGAGCACCACGATGCCATCGGCTCCCCATCGATCCAGATTCTGGACCACGCATTCCGGTTTACCCAGCGGCAGCCAGCGCAGATAGCCGAACGACTGCACCGCCCAGTCCTGGCGCACGACAACCGCACCGAGCAGCCGTTTACGGAGCATCAACGCTCTCCTCCCGCTCGGATCAGTCGCTCCAGCAGCTCAAGACCGGGCCCCTGGCTCTTCTCGGGGTGGAACTGCAACCCCCATACCGAGCCCCAATGGATGGCGGCCACGAGCGGCTGGCTCCCTTCGTGCGTGCGGCTACGCGCTGCCACGAAGGTGTCTGGGCCCTGGAAGGAAAAAGAGTGGTTGAAATACATCACCTCGCCATCACTGGCGTGCAGCAGGGGCTGGTTCTCCGCCACCTCCAGGCTGTTCCAGCCGATGTGCCAGCGCAGGTCGTCGATCGCTTCCACGACCCCAGGGATCAGGCCCAGCCCCGGCGTAAAACCCAGTTCCGTGGAACTCTCCGCGAGCAGCTGCATGCCCAGGCAGATGCCGATCAGTGGCCGGCCCAGCTGGGCGGCCCGCTGCAGATAACCCACCAACCCTGTGGCATGGAGCCGTTCCATTGCGGCAGGGAAGGCTCCAACGCCCGGCAGCAATAGCACATCCTCCTGATCGAGCTGATCCGGCCGGGGGCTGATCCGAGCCCGGAATCCCAGCTGGCGCACGCAGCGCAGCACCGAGGTGTGGTTGCCCACGCCGTAATCCACGATGCCCACCGTGAGGCGCCCGCTGATCACAGCCCCACCCCCACCCGGAAGCGGCGCGTGATGGTGCCATCGGCCTCCAGATCAAACAGCTCGCGGTTGAGGTTGGCTTGCACCTGCTGCCAGAACTGCTCCACGCTGATGCCGATGTAGTCGCAGAAGCTGGCGATGTAGTGCGGGCCGCAGCAGCCGTCGTACCGTTCCGCCACAGCGATGCCCTCCTCGCGGCTCATGCGCCCCAGCCGTATCTCTTCGTTCACGTAATCGGTAGCGCGGCCGAATCCGAACTTGTAATACTTGATCATCTGGTTGAGGGTCACCCAGTCCTCATCCAAGGAGCTCACGCCATAGAGATCACCGGTGTTCTCCGGCGTGTCGTCGCGGATCTGCAGGCCGTTGGCGCAGGAATAGAGGCCGTTGTTCACCAGCGACCAATCGCCGAGGAACCAGCCCAGATACACGATCTGAAGCCCAGCGGCATCGAATTCCTCCGAATCCGGATAGCGGTAGGCGATCAGATCCTGCTCGATGAAACCCTCCTCCAGCATCCAATCCAGGCCGCCGCCGCTGAGGGTGTTCATGAACCGCAGGTTGTTGCCGTCATACCCCGTGCGCCCCAATGTTTTGAGATCACCTAGCTGAAGGCCCGGGTTCTCGCCCCAGAGGATCAGCGGGATCTTATGGTGAATCGCCAGCCGCGGCACGGCGCTGAACAGAGCCAGCTCGGTGGAGCGGCACCAGTTCGTGTAGTGCCGGAAGGCCGCGGCCATCAGCCGCCGCCAGGTGTCCGGCGCCGGCGCCAGGGTGTGCACATCGAAGCCTAGCTCGATCAGGTTGGAGAGGTTGGTCACGCCTCGTTCGCTCACCTGCTCCGGCGGATAGCTGAGACATACCAAAAGCGGATTCAGGCCCAGCTTGTCGCGCACCCACAGGGCCTGGCGGGTGCTGTCCTTGCCGCCGCTTACGCCAATGATGCAGTCGTGAAATTGACCCTTCCGGCGCGGAAACTGGGTGATCAGATCCTGGAGGATCTCGTAGCGCTCCTGCCAGTCCACCTCCTGCATTTGATCGAAGTAGTGGCAGGCCGGGCAAAGGCCGTCGTCGCGGAATTGGGTGTTCGGCCGCGTATCCGGCTGAAGGCAGCGGTGGCAGTACTTCATGCGCCCTCCAACTGGCTCAGGTGATGCAGCGAGGCCTGTGGCAAGCGACAGGGAGGAGCCCAAGGCGGAAGTGTACTGAAGGCCGGCAGATTGCAGGCCATGGCGGCCACCAGCGCCTGGGTTTCGCAGCCGAAGGCTGCATCCGCCCATGCCAGGGACTCCGCCAGTGTGGAGGCCCGATCGAGTTGGATGGGCCAGGTGGATGCTGCCTCGGCGATCAGGTCGTCGTATTTGCCCAACGGTTCGGAGGGATGGGGCCGCAGCGCCAGGGATTCCAGCTCGTGCTGGGGGGCCACCCAGCCCTGTTCGATCAGGCGCGGTAGCTGCTGCAGCCAGTAGCGCAAGCCCTGGAGTTCCCCGGCTTCCGATGCACTGCCGGGCCCATGGCTCCAGGGCACACGGATCGGCTCGAGCAGGTAGAGCAGCCGCCGGGCCGGCCGGCAAGGTGGAAGATTGCCTGCTGTGCTGGTTCGGATTGCCTGAACGGCTCTGCAGAGGCCCTCCAGCCAGTGGTTGGGCAATTGCAGCACGGGCACGTTCGGAAACGAAGCGTTGGCCAGGGCGGCGGCCATCTCGTCCGCAACCCAGAGCGCATCGGGGAGCTGCTCAAAGCCATCTCGCTGGAAGCGCTCGCGATAGTTCACCCAGTGATCGAGTACAGCCACTGACGGAATGCCACGCTGGTGGGCCAGCCGACGTGCCCGATGCTCAAGATCGGTCGCCCAGCCGGTGCCGCTGATCAACACCTGGGCGCCAGCAAGTACCTCCTCCAAGGAGTGGAAGGAGCCAGAGGATGAGCCCAGCCGTGCCTCGAACATCCGTTCAGCCGGCCCGGCCAGGCAAAGGCGCAGCTGCGGTTGCAGGGGTGACAACCAGGCCGCCATGTGACTCGCGGCGCCGGCATCATGAGCGCACACTGCCACCGATGACTCAGGGAGCTGGTTCAGCGAAGCAGGCGTAATAGAGAAGGTCAACCGATTGTCCCTCGATCAGCTCCTGGCGCGCACGCACAGCCTCAAGCGTCATACCCGATTGTTCCATAATCCGCACCATCGCCTGGTTCGGCTGTGCCGTTCCGCCGGTCACCTTGCGCATCCCCTCTTCCCTTAGCAGGGCATCCAGCAACGCCTGCCAGGCCTCCCGTCCGTAGCCCTGGCCCCAACAGCGGCGCTCCCCCACCATTAGGCCGATGTCGGCGGTGCCATGCAGCCGGTTGCGGTACACCGTGGCGGTGCCAATCGGCCGATGATCCTGTAGCTGCTCGATCAACAGGAAGCTGTTGCGGAACCCGTCGAAGCTCGCCAGGTATGCCGCGCAGCTCTCGACCGTATGCCGGCGGAAGCGCTGATTGCTGAAGCGCGTCACCTCCGGGTCATTCAGCCAGCCCAAGTAAGTGGCACTGATGTCTGCCGCCTGAAAGGGGCGCAGGCGCAGGCGGGGTGTAATCAGGTTCAAAGGAGCTGATCCAGGCTAAGGGGCGTACCTGGCTGATAGGCGCGACGGGCAGGACGGCCCAACAGCTGGTCGTAGAGATGGGGCGGGGCGCCAAAGCCGGGGCGAACAATCCTCAGGTTTTCGGATGTGAACAGCTCACCCTCGGCGATCTCTGCCGCCACATAGATCGAGCGGCGGAACTGCACGCTGGCGCGCTCGGCTTCCGTGGGGCCGTAACGCACATCACCAAGTGCCTGCCAGGCCCGCTGGGTTTCCTGGACCAGCGCAGCCAGTTCAGCAGGCTCCAAGGAGAAGGCGGAATCCACACCGCCATCGGCACGCGCAAGGGTGAAATGCTTCTCGATCACACTGGCGCCGAGAGCCACCGCCGCAACCGAAACACCCACGCCCATGGTGTGATCCGAGAGGCCCACCTCGCAGCCAAACAGTTCGCGCAAGTGGGGGATAGTGCGGATATTCGTATTGTCAGGGGTGGCTGGATAGGTACTGGTGCACTTGAGAAGGACAAGATCCCGGCAACCCGCCTCACGGGCAGTAGTCACGGCACGGTCCAGATCCGACAGGGTTGCCATGCCGGTTGAAATGATTAGCGGTTTACCGGTGGCTGCGGCACGGCGGAGCAGCGGCAGATGGTTATTCTCAAAGCTGGCAATCTTGTAGGCAGGAACATCCAGTTCTTCCAGGAAATCAACCGCACTCTCATCAAATGGTGAACTGAAGCA
>JBIIDQ010000148.1:0-4944 GCA_044238295.1 Vulcanococcus sp. | reverse complement strand
CGACCGGTCGGGTTGCCAGGGTGTGCATCAACCTGCCCGGCTGGGAGCAGATTCCCCTGGCGGAGTGGCTGGAGCCGCAGCTTCAGCGGCGCGTCACCCTGGCCAATGACGGCAACTGCGCACTGGTGGGAGAGGCCTGGCAAGGAGCTGCTCTGGGCTTCTCGGATGTGTTGCTGCTCACCCTCGGCACCGGTGTCGGAGGGGGCGTGATGCTGGGCGGCACCTTGTTTGCCGGCCATGGCGGTGCTGCCGCTGAGCCCGGTCTGATCTGTATTGACCCCGAAGGTCCCCCTTGCAATAGCGGCAATCGAGGCTCGCTGGAGCAGTTCTGCAGTATTGCGGCCCTTGGCCGGCTCTCGCCGCTGACGCCGCAGCAGTTGTGCGAGCGGGCCGCAGCCGCTGATCCTGAGGCACTGGCGATCTGGCAGCGCTACGGCCAGCGTTTGGGGGTGGGCCTGAGTTCTTTGATCTACGTGCTCACCCCGGAGCTGGTGCTGATCGGCGGCGGTCTCAGTGCCGCCAGCGATCACTTTCTGCCGGCCGCCCTGGCGGAGGTGGAGCAGCGGGTGCAGCTGGAGAGCCGTCAGGGCCTGCAGATTCGTCGCTGCGCTCTCGGCAACGGAGCCGGCCGTCTTGGCGCGGCCCGTTTGGCACTGGAGCGCCTGGTCAACGCCCGGCTGGGATGATGCCGCCAGTGCTGTCTCCCCTGTGAGCGTCCCTGATCCCTCCCCTGATCTGCTGCAACGGGCTGCCGCCGTGCGACGGGCTGCCATGGCGCTCGGTCGCCTAAGCGATCAGCAACGCAGGCAGGCGGTGCAGGCCATGGCCGCAGCGCTGGAGGCTGCCGCTGGCCGCATCGTGGCTGCCAACCAGGCGGATCTGGAGGCAGCCGCGGCGGATGGCCTCGCTCCGGCCCTGGTGGCGAGATTGAAGCTGGATGCCGCCAAGTTGGCGGGTGCGATCGACGGTGTGCGGCAGGTGGCGCAGCTTCCTGATCCGCTGGGGGTGCGGCAACTGCACCGTGAACTGGATGCCGATCTGGTGCTGGAGCGCGTCAGCGTGCCCCTGGGGGTGCTGGGGGTGATTTTCGAAGCACGCCCGGATGCCGTGATGCAGATCGCGTCCCTAGCGATCCGCTCGGGTAACGGCGCCATGCTCAAAGGAGGTCGCGAGGCAAGCCGCAGCTGCGCTGCCATCCTCGAGGCCCTGCGGGAGGGACTGGCCAACAGTGACGTTGACCCTCAGGCTCTAGAGCTGCTCACGTCCCGCGAGGAGAGTCTCGGGCTCTTGAAGCTGGATGGGCTGGTGGATCTGATCATTCCGCGCGGTTCCAACGAGCTGGTCCGCTTCATCCAAGACAACACCCGCATTCCGGTGCTGGGCCACGCCGATGGCATCTGCCATCTCTATGTGGATCGGGAAGTGGACATCGATCAGGCCCTGAGCATTGCCATCGATGCCAAAACCCAGTACCCCGCCGCCTGCAACGCCATCGAAACGCTCTTACTGCACCGCGAGGCTGCGCCAGCCTTTCTGGCCGCGGCCCTGCCGGCCACGGCCGCGGCCGGTGTGAGCCTGCGCGGTGATGCTGCAGCCCAAGAGCTTGGCGTGAGCGAAGCTGCCAGCGATGACGATTGGCGCAGCGAATACTCCGATCTGGTGCTCGCCGTGCGGGTGGTGGATTCACTGGAGCAGGCCCTCGATCACATCAGCCGCTACGGCTCCCGCCATACCGACGCCATCTGCACCACCAACGCCTCCACGGCGGAGACATTCCTGCGCAGTGTGGATAGCGCCGGTGTGTACGTGAACTGCTCCACCCGGTTTGCCGATGGCTTCCGCTATGGCTTCGGCGCTGAGGTGGGCATCTCCACCCAAACGCTCCCCCCACGAGGCCCGGTGGGGCTGGAAGGGTTGGTGACCTATCGCTACTGGATGCGCGGCGATGGCCATATCGCCGCCGACTACGCCAGTGGCGTGCGCAGCTTCACTCACCGCGATCTGCCCCTGTGAGCGCTCCGGCGGATCGCGTGCTGGTGCGGGGCCTGCACCTCTGGGCCCATGTGGGGGTGCTCGAGCACGAGCGGCAAACAGGCCAGTGGTTCGAGCTGGATTTCAGCTTGGGCTGCAACCTCAGCGCCGCCGCCGCCGCTGATGCGCTGGAGCACAGCCTCGACTACAGCCTGGCGATCCAAGCCCTGCAACGTCAGGCGCGCACGATCCGTTGCCTCACCTTGGAGCACTGGAGCGATCAGATCTTCAGCCTGCTGGAAGAGATCTACGGCGAGGTGCCGATCTGGTTGGAGTTGCGTAAATGCCAGGCGCCGGTGCCTGGCTTCTGCGGCATCGTGGCGGTGCAACGCTCGCGGCGCTGGCCCCCATGACCCGTCCGCTTGTGCTCCTGCATGGGCTGTGGGACACGCCACGCTTATTCCGGCGCCTTGAAGAGGAGCTGCTGCGGCGCAGCCCGGCGCTGGAGTTGTTTGCTCCCCATCTGCCCCATCGCTTGGGGGCGGTGCCGATCCGAGAAATCGGAGCGCAGTTGGCTGCTCTGATCGAGGCCCGTTTCGGCTCTGACACTTCCTTGGATCTGTTTGGGTTCTCCATGGGCGGGGTGATCGGTCGCACCTGGCTGCAGGAGCACCGGGGCAGCCAGCGCACCCGCCGCTTTGTCTGTTTGGGGAGTCCGCAGAACGGCACGCTCGCGGCTCAGTTGGTGCCGCGTCGCCTCTTGGCGGGCATTGCCGATATGAAGATCGGCAGTGCGCTGCTGCGCGATTTGCAGCGGGATCAGGTTTTGCTGGCGTCGCTGGAGTGCCACAGCCTGTTCACCCCCACCGATATCACCGTGTTCCCCGGTTGGCGGGCGGTGTTGCCACTGGGCACTCGTCGCTCGTTGCCCGTGTTCACCCACCGGCAGCTGATGATTCACCCGAGGGCTGTGCGCGCTGTGGCTGATGTTCTCCTGGCGCCCTAATCGGCAACGGATCCTTTCCGCTCCAGGTTGTTGCGTTGCCTGAGGGTCACTTGGGAACTATCAGTAGCTATATAAACGCACGCCAACCATGTGCTTTTCGGCTTCTGCCAGCTTCACAGCCTCCGCGGTGCTGATGCCCCTGGGCCTCTACAGCACCCATCTGGCCCGCACGAATAAGCAGCCCAACTACGTTCCGTTGGCGCTCGTTCCTTTTTTCTTCGGTGTTCAGCAGTTCGTTGAAGGCCTGGAGTGGACGGCTCTCGATAACGGCCGGACGGAGCCGCTCACTACGTTGGCAGGTTTGGGATTTCTGTTCTTTGCTTATTGCTTCTGGATGATCTGGATCCCCTGGAGTGCCTGGTCGATCAGTCGCAGCACGGATTCTCGTGGCCTGCAGAAGCGGCTGCGCTGGGTGGCGATCGTCGCCACGGTGCTTGGTATTGCCTTCTACCTGCCGGTGCTGTTTAACCCACCGGCCGTTCAGCCGGCAGTGCACAGCACGGGCCGTTTGCTCTACGACGTCTCCAATCTGCACAGCATCGTTCACAACTTTGTGAACACCGAACCTGTGGGTGAGCTCGTGTACTGGGGTTTCATTGTTCTCCCGTTGATCGCTGTTGCGGATAAGGCTGTGAAGCTGTTCGGTGTGCTGATCTTTGTGTCGATCTTCCTCACTTGGGTCACCTACAGCGCCACGTTTAATTCGGTTTGGTGCTTCTATTGCGCTGTGCTCTCGATCTTCGTGATCTGGATCATCAACCGCCCACAGTTGCGCAACGCGTCTCAGGTTTGATAAAGCGCCTGAGGGCCTCCGGCGATGCTGGTTGATCTGGAGCGTGTCCTCAATGGTCTGGGCGGCTGGCTGATCCGTGCCGACCTGGGCCTTGGCCTGCTGCTGGTGGTGGGGATTTCGATGTCGCTCTCCCATGTATTTGGCCTTTTGGCCAATCGCTTGGGTGGTCGTCAAATCCTCTGGCGGCTGTTGATTGATGCGTTGGTGCTGGCCTCGGCCTTCTTGTTGAGCAGCTCCATCGACATGGTGCTGCTCAATCTCTATGGATCCAACCCGGTTCATCCCAGTGCCTTTGTGGATGGGATCGCCAGTTGTTGGCTGCCAGCCTGTTTCTACGTGTGCGTAGCTGCTCCCTACATCGGCGAAACCATCGGCCTGGTGCTTTGGGTGTTGGTCCACCTCAATGTGATCACTTTCGTGCACGTGCGCTTCGATCTGCCCTGGGATCAAGCGCTTGTGCTCACCACGCCTGGCTATCTGTTGGCTCTTGTGCTCGTGGCCTTGTTGTTTCGCCAGAGCTGGCAGCGGGGTTACGCGATGCTTGCGTCGGAGCTGGCTGAGCCATGACGGTCGCTGCTCGCTTGCATCCCTGGAGTCAGCGCTTCAACCTCAAGTTGCTGCTGCTCGTTTTAGCGATTGGCCTCGGCATCAACTTGGTGGGCCTGGGCCATCTGGCTCTGTTTGTACGCTCCGCCCTCTCGCCTGCAGATCTGATCCTATTGCTGCAGTTGATTGGCCTGCTGCTGGTGGTGCTGATCGCAGCGGCTGGTATTTACTCGCTGGTGAGTGAGTTCGCCTTTTGGGAAGGTTGGCTGCAGGGCTTACCGGCTCCAGCCACATTGTTTGAGAGCAGCCCTCCGGCGGCAGCCCCCCATCGCTGCTACCTGGTGTATCTCGATGGCATCCACCAGCTGGAGCGCGATCACCCGCCGAGGGTTTCCGCGTTTCTCGAATTGCTGGAGCAGCAGCTGGCTGCAGAAACCCTGCTGGTGCGCGGCCTAGAAACCTACACCGTGATGCCGGTTGCTCTAGCTGAAGATGCGGGTAGTGAGTGGTTCTGGCGGCGGCTGTTTGCGTTGCAGGAGCAGCACCCCAACGGCTTGGTGCAGCTGTTGGCCGCGGTGCTGGTGCAGGCCAATAACGTGATCAAAGTGGGGATTTCCTCCGATCGGCG
>JBIIDQ010000147.1:0-4947 GCA_044238295.1 Vulcanococcus sp. | reverse complement strand
CAACGACAACTCGAACCGGAAAGACAACAGCACCAGGGGGACGGGCAGGCGCGCCAGAACACTGGCGTGCGCTTTCAGGCTGCAGAGGGCTCGGATAAACCACAACCCGCTGCCAGGCCAATGAAACATCATACATTGTGAAGAGCGGCCCCGAATAGGGCGCAGGCATTGCTGGTGCTCTGGCGCGCCACCGCCTGCAACGACTCACCGCGCAACGCGGCCACCCGCTCCGCCACCGCCGCCACAAACGCCGGTTCATTGCGTTTGCCCCGCCGGGGCACCGGCGCCAGGAACGGGCAATCGGTTTCCACCAGATAGCGATCGCCCGGCACCTGCTGGGCGCAGGCGTGGGTGTCGGTGGCCTTGGGGAAGGTGACGTTGCCGCTGAAGCTGATGAACAGGCCCAGCTCCAGGAACGCAGCCATCTCTTCAGGCGTACCGCTCCAGCAGTGCATCACGCCGCGCGGGCAGGCGCCGCGGGCGGCCCGCTCACGCAGCTCGGCGATCATCGATTCGGCCGCATCGCGGCAGTGAATGATCACGGGCAGGTCCAGCTCCACCGCCAGATCCAGCTGGGGCCGGAGCATCGCCAGCTGCTGCTCGAGGTTCTTATCGCGGAACAGATCCAGGCCCAACTCGCCAATGGCCACCACGCGGGGGTCATCGAGGGCGGCGGCCCTGAGCACCGCAGGCGTGTCGCTCTGCCAGTGCTCGGGATCCAGCGGGTGCACGCCCACTGCGTAGCGGAGCTCGGGGAAACGGTCGGCCAGGGCCCGGATCGCCGGGATCTCCGAGGGCTCCACACACGCGTGAAGGAGGCGTCCCACGCCGGCATCACGCCAGCGCTGGGCCACCTCCTCCAGGTCGTCGTCGAAATTACGAAAGACGATGTGGCAGTGGCTGTCGATCAGGGGAGCATCGAGGCTCTCGAGGGCGACGGCCGTAGCCATGACAAAGGGTTCAGGCGAAGCCCGAACCCTAAGCAATCAAGCCAACAGCAGCCGATCAGGCCTTGGCAGCCGGCTCAACCGCCTTCTTAACGGCAGCGCTGAGGCGCGACTTCTGGTGAGAACCGTTGTTGCCGTGCAGCACACCCACCTTCACGGCCTTGTCGATCTTGCTGAACGCAGCGTTCATGGTGGTTTGCACCGCCTCCTTGGCGGCGTCACCGGGCTGCTGGGTGTAAGCAGCGCAGGCGGCGAAGCAGCGCTTCATCAGGGTGCGCACCGCAGACTTGTAGCTGCGGTTGTGCAGGCGATTGCGCTCAGCGATCAGAACGCGCTTCTTCGACGACTTGTTATTGGCCACAGGCGGTACTGCGCTGGCTCGGCAAACAAAGACTCTACCCCTCAGCCCGACCGGCCAGGGCAGGCCGGGCCACTAGCTTGTGCGGAGAACGTCCGCCGCCATGAGCGCCACCGCCGCCGCTGCTGCCAGTGCCTCTCCCAGCGACGCCGCTCAGTTGCAGATCGAGGTGCTGCACGACGCGCAGGTGGCTGGCGCCCGGCTGGAAGCGATCGCTGAGCGCACCGGCGGCGGCCAGAGCGGCGAGGCGGCGCAACGGGTTGACGCGATCATCGCCCAAGTGCGCGAGCAGGGTGATGCGGCGCTACTGGAGCTCACCGAGCGCTTCGATGGCGTGCGGCCCGATCCGCTGCGGGTGCCGGCCGAGAAGCTAGCGGCCGCCTGGGAGGACACTCCTTCGGATCTGCGCGAAGCGCTGCGGCTGGCCCACCGCCGCATCGTGGATTTCCACCAGCGCCAGAAACCGGCCGACCTCAGCGTGACCGGCGTGCACGGAGAGCGGCTGGGCCGCCGCTGGCGGCCGGTGGAGCGGGCCGGTCTCTATGTGCCCGGCGGTCGCGCCAGTTACCCGAGCACGGTGTTGATGAATGCGGTGCCCGCCAAAGTGGCTGGGGTGCAGCGGCTGGTGATGGTCACCCCCCCGGGCCCAGATGGCCTGGTGAACCAGACCGTGCTGGCCGCCGCCCACCTGGCCGGGGTGGAAGAGATCTATCGGGTGGGGGGAGCCCAGGCCATCGCCGCCCTGGCCTACGGCACCGAATCCATCCCCCGGGTGGATGTGATCACCGGCCCAGGCAACCTCTACGTGACCCTGGCCAAGAAAGCGGTGTATGGCCGGGTGTCGATCGATTCGCTGGCCGGCCCGAGCGAGGTGCTCGTGATCGCCGACCACAGCGCCAACGCCGAGCACGTGGCCGCTGATCTGCTGGCACAAGCCGAGCACGACCCACTGGCCGCGGCAATCCTGCTCACCACCAGCCAGGAGCTGGCCGCCGCCGTGCCCGCCGCGCTGGAGGCCCAGCTGGTGGGTCACCCCCGCGCCGCGATCACCCGCAAGGCCCTCAACGACTGGGGGCTGATCGTGGTGTGCGACAGCCTTGATCAAGCAGCCCAGCTGAGCGATCGCTTCGCCCCCGAACACCTGGAGCTGCAGGTGGAGCGCCCCGAGCCGCTCGCCGATCAGATTCAGCACGCCGGCGCGATCTTCCTCGGGGCCTGGACGCCGGAAGCGGTGGGCGACTACCTGGCCGGCCCGAACCACACCCTGCCCACCTCAGGCACGGCCCGCTTCGCCGGCGCCCTGTGCGTGGAAACCTTCCTGCGCCACACCAGCCTGATTCAGTTCAACCGTCAGGCCCTGGAAGCCACCGGCGGCGCCGTGGGCACCCTCGCCGACAGCGAGGGGCTGCACAGCCACGCTGAATCGGTGCGGAGGCGGCTGAGCTGAACGGTCTTCATACCCTGTAGCTGACAAACGCAGCGATTGAGCGGTGCAGCAGAGCGAGCAGAACAGACCACGTCAATCGGGAAGACGACAGCGGTTGATGGTGATCGGGCTTGTGCTGCTCAGCATTCTTGCGGTGGCCTTGCTGCGACAGATGACACCCTCACCGGCGGCCCAAACCACGATGCTGCCGATCCGTCGGAGCGACGTGACCCTGCCACTGGATCAAGCCTTTACCCCTGAACAGCAAAAGCAGGCTCTTGCAATCACCGTAGGGGTCCATCTCGAGAACATCTACAACCTGAGGCTGTCTGACGAAACCTTCAACGCAGACGGCTGGTACTGGCTCACCTGGCCTGAAGATGTCCAAGATTTGATCGATGAACAGCAGACAGATCCCAAGGAGATGGTGGAGCTTGTGAACAACACACTGGGCTGGGATCTCTCAATCCAGCCAGACCTAGCAGAACCTGAGCTCCGACCCGACGGAACGCGCTATCAGCTCTATCGGTTCTCAGGATCATTTTATTCTGACGACATCAACCTTCGAAAATACCCCTTTAATCTGCTATCGATTCCGATCATTCTCGAATCCAGACCACCAACCTTCGCCCTCGACGGAGCAACACCTGTGGTTCTTCAACTCGACGATGACATCAACGGACTTGTAGGCGGCTTCACAGACATCGGCGCCTTCAAGGACGTCGGCGTGAGCTGGCTTCAAAAAGCACACCTATATTCAACTCGATTTGGGACGAAGAATCGCTCCAAGTTCTCGCAAGCAGAAGTGCGAGTTTTCTATAAAACCCCAGCACTCTCATCATTCGCACAGTGGATTCTACCACTTTTGATTCTGATGCTGGTCGTCTTCCTGGCACCAAACCTAGAGGCTTCGCTTGGTGACTTGAGATTTGCAATACCTTCAACAGTCTTATTGACCCTAGTGGTCATGCAGCAGACCTATCAAGCCGAGCTGAAGCCACTTCCGTATCTCACCTTTCTCGACCGAATTTATCTCTGTTCTTATCTCATTACGATTGCCCTATTTGGGCTGTTCGTGTGGGCCACCAACCTCTACGCACAGGCCGATCGCCTCGGCACTAGCGGGGAGCACAGCCTGGCTATACGCCGCCAAGTGAAACGTGCCGACAGCTTGTTCCAGGGACTTGGAGCTCTGTTTCTGCTGATCGGCGGAGTGATCGCTTGGACCACAAGCTGAGCAGCAAAACGATCTGTCTCTAACTCAGCGCTTCACCAGATCGCGTACGCCGGCCACGCCGCTGTGGATCTCACCCACCAGCACCTGGTCGGTGATGTTCACGAACAGGCCGTTCTCGAGCACGCCGGGGAGGTTGTTGATCTCCTGCTCAAGCGCGGCGGGATCGCTGATGCCGCCGGCAAATTTCACATCCAGCACCAGGTTGCCCTGATCGGTCACCACCGGGCCGGCCTTCTTCACGGCCATGCGCAGCTGGGCATCGCCGCCCATGGCAGCGAGCTGCCCCTGCACCTGACGCCAAGCGCCGGGAAGCACCTCCACCGGCAGCAGGAAGCCGAGGTTGAGCGTGTCGACCAGCTTGGTGGAATCCACCACCACCACGAAGCGCTCGGCGCGAACAGCCACGAGCTTCTCCTGCACGTGGCAGGCGCCGCCGCCCTTGATCAGCTGGAAGGAGGGATCCACCTCATCGGCGCCATCGATGGCCAGATCGATGCGATTCACCGCGTTGAGGCTCTGCAGGGGAATGCCCAGCTCAGCGGCGAGCACCTCGCCCTGGAAGGAGGTGGTCACACCCACGATGTCGGTGAGCTCACCGCTCTTGAGCTTGGCGCCGAGGGCCTGGATCATCAGCGCGGCGGTGGAGCCGGAGCCCAGACCCACCACCATGCCGCTCTGGATCTGCTCGGTGGCCGCCGCCGCCACCGCTTGCTTCATCTGATCCTGCAGATCCGCCATCACGCCGTTTTCACTGGGCCGTGACCGTAGCTCAGGCTCTGGGAAGGGCCTCCGGCCGGATCGAGAGCTGCAACTCCTGATCGCCGCGGAGCACGGTGAGCGGCAGGGCCTCGCCCACGGTGGAGGCCTCCACCAGGCGCAGCAGAGCGGCGGGATCGGGCACGGTTTGCTCGGCGGCAGACACCACCAGATCGCCGCGGCGGAGGCCGGCCTTCTCGGCCGGGCTTTCCGGCAGCACGCG
>JBIIDQ010000146.1:0-4961 GCA_044238295.1 Vulcanococcus sp. | reverse complement strand
CACGAAGGTGCGCTGGTGCTCCCAGGCTTCCGCCAACCGATCGAGCAGGTCGTTGAAGGCATTGGCAATGGGATGCAGCTCGGTGGGCTGACCATTGAGCGAAAGGCGCTCTGTGCCGAGAGAGCGGGTGCTGATGCTCGAAAGCGTGGAACTAAACAGATCCAGGGGCAGCAGGCCCCGATGAATCACCAGGCGCAGCAGGGCCGAGGTGAACAGCGCGGAAGCACCGGCCACTGCCACCAACAGCAGATTGATCAGCTGGTCCTGTTCGGTTTCAAGAGTGAAATCCTGCAGAAAACGCAACTGATACTTACGGCCGGCCAGGTTCACCGGCATCGCGCAGGTGAAGTAGGTGCGCCCGTTGAAGCGGAATTCATGGGGCTTCGCGTCAACCCGAAGCGCTGCATCAGCTGCGCGCACCAACGCATGGCCGGCGTGAAACTCCTGAAAGACCGCACCACTGGGAAGGATCACCGGAGCCCGGGATGGGGGCTCTGGCTCGAGCCACACCATCCAGACGAGTAAGGAAGGGCTCGCCACATCAGCCAGATGGCGCTGCAGCTCGCCGAGGGAATCGGTCTGCTCAGGCAGCAACTGCTGCAACAGGCGCGTGGTTTCCTGCACCTGCGCCACATGGCGCTCATGGCGCACCCGCGTGGAGAGCTGCCGGTTCACCACCAGCAACACCACGTAACCAGCAAGCACCGCCAAGAGGCTCGTGGCCTGCAGGTTGCGGCGAATCGAAGCGGCTGGACGAGCGGCAGGCACCCACAGGCGTCAGCTGCCACAACCGTAGGCAGAAGAGACGATCAGCACCACCACCCCCTCTCAGGAAACTCTCAGGAAATCAACTGGCAACACTTCTGGTGCAGCAGATCTGCGCTGAATATGTTGAACACATGCCCCAGCTCAACCCCTCAATGACCATGACCACTCTTCACCCCCAGCTGAAAACAGCACTCATGCGTCAGCTGAGCCAATCTCCCAATCGCAAGAAGAATCTGCTTCAGCGGGGCTTCACCCTAGTGGAGCTGATGATCGTGATTGTGATCGTTGGCATATTGACCGCAGTGGCACTGCCGAACTTCACATCTCAAACAGGAAAAGCAAAAGCAACAGAAGCAAAGACAAATATTTCAGCAACCATGAAACAAGCACAAGCCAAATTTGTCGAGGATGGCGCTGCTCCATCGACGGCAATAGCCGACATGAGCACAAACTACGGAACCCCTGCAAATAGCGTGACCAAGTTTGACTACACGTCTTCTTATACCGCGCCGGTCTATACAGTCACCGCGACTGGAAACGCAACCGACAGCGGCCTAACAGGGAAAAAAGCAATTGGCTGTGTCAACTTTACGACTGGCATCGTAAAGATGACACAAAAACTCGACGACGCAGCTCCCACATGCTCATAGTGACGTAGCACTCACAATTCAACAACCTTGACAAATGAAGCGCGATAGGACGACCACCCATGCACCTACCCGCTTCAGTCAGTGGAGGCCTCCGCATAATGCAGACCACGGCTTCATCCTCCCCCTAGTCGTTGTCCTTGGCCTAATCATGGCCGTTGGAGGTTTCACCATGTTGGCCCGCAGCTTTGCGGGCCTTTTTGGCGCCACAAGACAAGAGCAAGCCAGACAAGCTAGAGAAATAGCAGAAACAGGTCTTGCGACGACAGTCGAGCTGCTGAACCGTAAATACAGCTATCTACTGATCAACTGCTACTCCCGAAGTGGATCACCCCCGACGCCCAACGACTGCATCAACACAGGAACCTGGGGATCACCACAACTGCCATCTTCGATCTGCCCAGGCTCAGATACCACCACGGCCAACTTTCCGTATACCAAAGAGATCAACAACCCCAGAGGGCGCTATCGCGTTGAGTTTTATGCCTACGCAGGAACCCAGTTCTATGGAGGAACCGGCAAACTCAAAGCAACCGGTGAACGCCTAAGCAACGACGGCACACGAATCCTGGCTAGCGCCAGCGTGGAACAAAGCTTTGACGTTAAGCCCAAACCCTGCGATGCACGCTTTGGCGACACACCCACATCCAGCGGCTTTCCTGGACTATTGGGCTGGAACGTAAGACTCGGCAACAACGATGTGAAGGGCGTAACCTCCGGCAACGTGCTCTGCATCCTATGCACGGTAACCAATCCCTCTCGAACCGACGGCACCTACACGAAAGCAGAGGCAGAAACAGCCGTGGGAGCACTAACAAACAGTGATGTTGACGGAAAGATTTTTCTTGGAAAGATCAGCACACCCGATGTACCCACATTTCCAACGAGCCTCCTGCCATTTGTTAGCAGCAGAACAATCAACAACTCAACCACGATCAGTGCGAGCAATACACCAACTACATCCATAGCGACAAGCAGCAACAGTTGAATGTGCGCTACAGACACCAGCACGCCTCGCATCACCCACTGCCTGGTCAACAGCATCAACCTGCAAGGCCAGAAAGTTCTCACCGTGGATACAACTGCAGGTCCAGTTCGTTTGTATGTGAGCGGCGACATCAACGCCAGCGGGCAAGCAGGCATTAGCCATGCAGGCGAGCCTGGAAAACTGGGCCTCTTTGGCAATCCAATCAGCAGCAATTCAAGCTGCAGCAGTGATCCCAACTTCTTCAATCAAACAGTAACCCTCGCGGGTAGTTCTAATCCCAGCAAAGCGGCTGGTCTATTTGCTTACTTTCCGTGTGCCCGCATGGGCATTAATGGCGGAGCCCAGGCCACGGCACAGTGCACACCAGATGGTGAATGCGGCGGGGGCGATATCTATGGTGCATTGTGGACCAAGATCTGGGATGGATCCTCTTCCAACCAAGCTCAGCTAGTGGTACCGAAAGATATGGGATCCCAACTTCTGGAGAATTTCGGCACATCTTTTGCCATCAGCATCCGCGACTATGTGGCCCTCGGCGTGAACAGCTGGCGCGGTTTTCAGGGGTTTGCACAATGAAGCAAATACGCTCAAACCAGTTCAAGCGATTAAATGGATTCACGCTGGTGGAACTCTTGGTGACGGTGGCAATCGTTGGCATCCTGGCCGGGGTGAGCTTCGTGGCCTACACGCGCAATTGGCGCGATGAGCGCGTGAAAGCAGCCAGCCGGGAAACTGCAGCTTGGCTGGATGACGTGCGGCGGGTAGCGATACAGCGAGCCACCCCTTGCCGCATCCGCGTGGATCGTGAACTCCGACAGCTGTCCCTCGATCCCAACCCACAGAACACCACTGAATTTTGCGCCGCCGATCTTTACGGTCCCCTCAATCTGCCCGCCAAGGTGCAGAACAGCAGCGAGCTGGTGCTCTGCAGCACTGACATCGCGCAGAACGATCCAACCAGCACGCCACTTGCGTGTAATGGAACCCAGAGTGGCAGCAGCACCTTGGTGGTCACCCCCCGTGGCACCGCCACATCGGGGCTATTGCTCAAATTGCACATGCCCCAGGCCGGAACGGATCGCTGCGTG
Organism: Vulcanococcus sp.; assembly: GCA_044238295.1. Classification (GTDB taxonomy): domain Bacteria; phylum Cyanobacteriota; class Cyanobacteriia; order PCC-6307; family Cyanobiaceae; genus Vulcanococcus. The sequence goes on along the minus strand of JBIIDQ010000146.1, from coordinate 1,470 downwards.
GCTGTAATGGCACCGCTTGGTCAAATCCGATCCGGCAAAGCAACCTCCAATGGCTGTGACTTCACCACCGCCTTCTAACGGTCAGGGTTTCACCCTGCCTGAACTGCTGATCGCGTCAGCCATCAGCCTGCTCACCGCCACCGTGGCCGGTGATCTGCTGATTTCGCATATCCGCAGCACCGAACGGGCCGAAGCGATGGAACGGCAACGCAGTGACTGGAGCCGCACCACCACCTTCATCGAAGCCGAGGTGGCGTTATCAGAGCGGGTGATTACGGATGCAAGCAAGATCGCCATACCAACCGCCTGCGGATTCAGCAACAGCAACTATCGGCTCGGCCTCGATCTCAGACGCGATTTACCGCCTGTGATTTACGCGATCAAGCCATCCACCACCGGCTGGCTCCCTCAAAACACACTCTGGCGATGCGGCCCCGGACTCAATAACGACGGCTCATACAACAACACACTCACCGTGGCCCCGATTCTCGATGGCCTCGATGGCACAGCAGGGGGAGGAGGTTTTATCGCGAGTGCATCAGCTGACGCCAAACAGGCCACCTTCACCCTGGGGCTTAAAGGGAACGCTCGGGTGACCTACAGCCAGGAAGACTCAGCTCGCACACGCATCAGCCCTCTGTATTCAAGGCCCAATGAGAACAGCTTGTGTGATGCAGCCAACCTGGTGAGGCTGGAGGGCAGCCCAACCCAAGCCGACACGCTCGTGATGAGCATCGCCCAAGTGCAGGTTGGCGAAGACGTTTTGATCTGCGGCCGGGGAGTTGGCACAAGCGCTGTGGGTTCCGCTGGAGACAGCATCACAGGATCCGATGGAGCCAACGACATTCTCGAAGCCGGTGATTACGGACGCGCCAACCTCTCCGGAGCAGGCGGAAATGATGTGCTACGCGGCACCTTGGAAGCCGACACATTGAATGGCGGAGGTGGCGACGATGTGTTGAGCGGCCGCGCTGGGAATGATATTGCCAATGGCGGATCAGAGCAGAACAGCTATCTGCCTGGAGCTGGCAACGACACTGTGAATGGCGGAGCCAATCTCGATGTGGTGTTCTTCACTGGCAACCGCTCCAGTTACACATTGAACGGTTGCAGCAAAACCAGCTGCAACGTGTCGGGACCAGACGGAACAGACACGCTTACCAATGTGGAGATCCTGATCTTCCAGGACGCACGGGTTGATCTGCCTGATTAACGATGCTGAAGCCGGTTAACGCACAACGTTTTGTTCGGCATCTGCGAAACCTGGTGCCGCAACCGAACTACAATGAAAAGAGAAAGGCATGGCACCCCTGGGAGGTCATCCCTTGAAAATCAAAACCTCTCCACACCGCAGGCGCTCAGCTGGCTTCAGCCAGGTGGAGGCGATGGTGGCATCCGCGATCCTGATGATCACGGTGTCGCAGTCGGCCTCGCTGTTCACTGACTCGATGCAAGCCACGGGCAAAGCCA
>JBIIDQ010000145.1:0-4988 GCA_044238295.1 Vulcanococcus sp. | reverse complement strand
CCCACAGCCCCAGCGGCGGTTGCCCTGGCCCAGCAGTTGCTGATGCAACCGGCAGGCGAATCCTTGCGGATCCAGGCCGATCAGCTGCGTCATGCCTTAGTGGGAGACACGGTGACCTACGTGGTCAACCGGAATCTCAACTTCACGAACCACTGCGTCCAGCACTGCAGTTTCTGCGCCTTTCGACGCGATCCCGGGGCTGAAGGTGCTTACTGGCATGACTTTGAGCTGCTGCAGGAGCGTGCCGCTGAGGCCCATGGGCTTGGCGCCACTGAGCTGTGCATCCAAGGCGGCTTAAACCCTGCTGCCAGGCTCGATGGCTCCGCCCTCCGCTACTACCAGGCCTTGCTAGAGGCGCTGCGTGCGGTGGCTCCGGATATGCATCTTCATGCCTTCTCCCCTCAGGAGCTGCTGTTCATTGCTGAGCAGGACCAGATACCGCTGCAACTGGTGATCGATGGGCTACTGGCGGCAGGTCTTGGTTCGATTCCAGGTACCGCCGCTGAGGTGCTTGAGGAATCGGTACGTGCTCGTCTCTGCCCGGAAAAGCTCACGGCGCGGCAGTGGTGTGCGGTGGTGTTGCAGGTGCATCGCAGTGGGCTGCCCAGCACCGCCACGCTGATGGCTGGTCATCTCGAGACCACGACCCATCGCGCTGCCCATCTGCTCACCCTGGTGGCCTTGCAGCAGGTGGCCTGGCAGCATCAACAAGCCGGGTTCAGCGAGTTTGTGTTGCTCCCCTTCATCGGCGCGCAAGCTCCGGCGCCTTTACGGCAGCGGGTGGGCCGCGATCAACCCGACCACACCGACATGCTCGCCCTCACAGCCCAGGCCCGGCTGTTGCTCGGTCGCTGGTTTGTGAATCACCAGCCCAGCTGGGTGAAGTTGACCCTTGCCGGTGCCACTGAGGCTCTGCGTTGGGGTTGCAACGACCTTGGCGGCACCCTCATGGAAGAAAGCATCACGAGTGCTGCAGGGGCCCTTGGCGGTACAGCCCAAAGTGCTGCAGCACTCGAGGCCGCCGCTCGTTCGCTGCGACGCCCCGTGCGGCAACGCTCAACGCTCTACAGCGCTGTTCCGGCGTGCGCCTGAAGGACCTGCCGCTGCGGGTAACAGCCCTCACCACCGCTGCTCTGGTGGTGGTGCCAGCCGTCTTGTTGCTGCTTCTGCCTCGCAAGTTGGCCAGTGGTCTGGATCGCTTGATGCCCGATGCAGCGCTGCTGCAGAGCTTTGCGGCTCGTCCGGCCCAACCGCCTCCAGCCCTGTGGCAGAAGCGTCTTGGTCCCCAGGAGGCTGAACGTCATTGGCGCTTGCAGCGCCGCTTCTGGTGGCAGTTCTGGGGTCCCCACGGCGAAGCCGGGGCGTATCTGGTGTTCTCGGCCAGTGCCCATGAGCCCCTGCCCACGAATGGCCTGCGGCTGGATGATCTGATCGTGGTGGCGCCCAGTCCCCTGGCCAGGCAGCTCCTGCAGGAGCAGCTCAAGCTGCGACGCCGCCCTCCCCGTGGCTTGGATCAACGCTGCAGTGAGGACTTGCTGCAGCGAGAAGCCGTGCACTGGAATCCGGCAGCCCTGGCGCAGATGCTCGGCCCCTTGGCCCCCCTGGCGATGACCCTGCAACAGGGCTGCCTGGTGTTGCGCAGCGAGGGCTCGGAACTGGTGTGGCAGGGCGAAGCGGATGCAAGCCCTGATGCCCTGCAGGCGGCGCCCGATCGCTTGGCTGTGCCCTCGTTCGGTGCGAAGCCGCCGGCCACGCAGCTGTTGGAGCTTCGGGGTCTGCGGCTTGAGCTGTTGCTGCGTGGCTTGCTCAGCACAGGATTGCTGCGCACCACGCTTGCCGAGCGGTATGGCCTTGGGATCGAGCAGGTGCGCCGCCTTCAGGGAGCACAGTTTGCGTTGCGCCTCTCATCTCAGCCCAAAGGTCCTTACCGCGCCGGTTTGCAATTGTTGGTGCGGCTGCCTGGTGACCGCGAGCTCTGGGATCGCTGGCTTCAGGACCTCAGCCGAACCCTCGAAAGCCAGGGCTTAACCCGTTCACAGCCTGCCCCGGAACTCTCGCTGTGGAGTCGTGAAGACGGCGAGACTGTCGGGGGGTGGCGCTGGCTCGGTGCCACACAGCTGCTCCTGTTTGTCGGACCAAGTCCAACCGAGGTCCCACGACTTGAGGCCCCAATCGGCGCCGATTGGCAGCTGTTGATTCAACCAGCCCAATTGGAGGCCCAGCAGCTGCTCCCGCCTGGTTTGCCGCTGGTGGTGAGACGCTCCGCGCAGCTTGTGCTGCAGGGCAGGGGCTCAGGCCAGAGCGCCCTCGCCGGACGGCTTGAACTCAGGTAGCGCTGCCTTCAGCTCTCTCGCGGCGGCGGCGCTCTGCAGCCAGTGTTTCCTCCATCAGCTCGACGGCCTGGCTCATCTTTTCGATGTTGCTGGCGTAGAGGCTGAGATCCTTGTCCACTCGGTCTTTGATCAGACCCATGGCTTCACCCACTTCGTGGGCGGCGCTGCGTAGGGCCTGCGGATCGATGGCATCGGCTCCCTGAGCGCTCTGCAGCAGGCTGAGAAGGCCAACAGCCACCAACCGTGAGTAGTGGAAGTCGGGGCGCTGCACATCGTGCAGGAGTGAGGAAATCAGGGCTGGTGCGCCTTCGCCCTTGTTGGAAAGCCAGCCTTTCACTTCATCCACGCTGTGGAGGCCCACACCCTTGCGGGCTTCCTCGGCCTTGGCCCGCAGGGCCACGGCATCAAATCCATTGGCGCTGCACAGCGCTTGAAACAGCGGCTCGCGCTGGGCCTCCGGGCGGTAGCCGTTGGAGAAGCTGTCAAACACCTGCGTGAGGCCGACCGCAAACAGTCCGTTGGCTTGAAACCCCTTCTGGTGGCTGAGAAGATGCAGCTCCACCAGCAGTTCATCCACCAGGCGGCGGTGGATTGGGGCAATCACATAGGGGAAGGCACTGTGGAAAACACGTTTGCTATCGGCAACGGTCTGGCTGGCGCCCACGTCCAGATGGTTCAAGGTGCGTGGACCCTAGCTCGTGAGCAACGCTGAACTTGGGTGAAGCTCAGTAGGATCCCGCCAGCTGCTGACCCCCCCTGTGTCGATGATCCCGATCGTGATCGAAGAGTCGGGGCGGGGCGAGCGCGCGTTCGATATCTATTCGCGCCTGTTGCGCGAGCGGATCATCTTCTTGGGTGAACCGGTTACCGCCGAATCCGCCAACCGCATCGTGGCCCAACTCCTCTTTCTTGAGGCTGAGGACCCCGAGAAGGACATCTTCCTCTACATCAATTCCCCAGGCGGTTCCGTCTACGACGGCTTGGGCATCTTTGACACCATGCAGCACATCAAACCCGATGTGCACACCGTCTGTGTGGGCCTGGCCGCTTCGATGGGCGCCTTCCTGCTCTGCGCCGGCGCCAAGGGCAAGCGCAGCAGCCTGACCCACTCGCGGATCATGATCCACCAACCCCTCGGCGGGGCCCGCGGACAGGCCAGCGACATCCGCATCCAGGCCGACGAGATTCTCTACCTCAAGAAAAAGCTCAACCAAGAGCTCGCGGATCGCACCGGGCAGCCCCTGAGCCGGATTGAGGAAGACACCGACCGCGACTTCTTCATGTCGCCTGTTGAGGCTGCCGAATACGGCCTGATCGACAAGGTGATCGACAAACGTCCTGTGCGCGCCGTCTGATCAGGCTCCACCTGAGCTAATGGGTCGCAAGCGCGGTGAACCTGGCGTTCGCCCAGGTGGCAAAGGGCTTCCACCCAGCGAACGCCCCAGCAAGGTCTGCCCTGTGTGTGGCAGGCCTTTTTCATGGCGTAAAAAGTGGGCTTCAGTGTGGGAGCAGGTGATGTACTGCTCGGATCGCTGTCGTTCGAAGCGCTGATCCCCACAAAAAAGCCCGCACTGTGTGCGGGCCTTGGAATCGTGACGGGGAGGACCTGAATCAGGCCTGGGCCGGCTCAGCCTCTTTGCTGGGGTCGCTCTCGCTCAGGAAGGGCGAGAAACGCTCTTTTTCAGGAATGGCGGTGAACTCGCTCACGAGTGCGCGGAACTCGTCGCCATCGAGGCTTTCCTTCTCGATCAGCACTTCCACAACGCGGTCCATGCAGGCGCGGTTAGCCGCTACAAGCTTTACGGTTTCCTCGTAGCAGTTCTGAACGATCTGGCGCACGGCCAGATCCACTCGAGCGGCGGTGGCATCGGAGCCATCGCTGCGGGTCATCAGATCGCGTCCAAGGAACACCTCCTGGTTGCCAGCTTCCAGTGAGAGCTGGCCCACTTCGCTCATGCCGAAGCGGGTCACCATCTGGCGAGCGATCGACGCCACTTGCTGAATGTCGCCGCCGGCACCGGTGGTGACTTCCGCGTAGCCGAACACCACATCCTCAGCGGCGCGGCCGCCAAGGGCGCCCATGATGCGGGCACGCAACTGGGCGCGGCTCACCAGCATCTGCTCCTCATCGGGGGAGAACCAGGTGAGGCCCTGGGCCTGGCCGCGCGGGATCAGGGTGACCTTCTGCACTGGGTCGTGGGCTTTCACCAGGGTGCCCACCAGGGCATGGCCCACTTCGTGATAAGCAATCAGGCGCTTACTGCGGCCGTCGGTGAGGGGCTTGCCCTCCATGCCGGCAATGATCCGGTCCACGGCGTCGTCGATTTCGGCAAGGCTGGTGGCTTCCTTGCGGCGGCGAGCGGTGAGGATCGCCGCTTCGTTGAGCAGGTTGGCAAGGTCGGCACCTGAGAAACCGGGGGTGCGGCGGGCAATCGCTTCGAGGCTCACGTCGTCGGCAAGCTTCTTATCGCGGGAGTGGACCTTGAGCACCGAGAGGCGGCCCTTGATGTCGGGCACGTCCACTTGAACCTGGCGGTCGAAGCGACCGGGACGCAGCAGCGCCGAATCGAGCACATCGGCCCGGTTGGTGGCGGCAATGATGATGATGCCGCTATTGCCCTCAAAGCCGTCCATCTCGGTGAGCAGCTGGTTGAG
>JBIIDQ010000144.1:0-5002 GCA_044238295.1 Vulcanococcus sp. | reverse complement strand
CCCACCCTGGTGGTGCTGCTGGCCTACGGCTGCTCGATGCTGCTGCTCTCGAAGGTGGTGCAAACCATCCCGCTCGGCATCACCTATGCCCTCTGGAGCGGAATCGGCATCGTGGCGATCGTGCTGGTGGGGCTGCTCGCCTACCGGCAGGTGCCCGCCCCGGGCCAACTGGTGGGCATTGGCCTGATCGCCGCAGGCGTGGTGATCGTGAACCTCACCGGCCAGCTGGAGGGCTGAGGCTGATCAACCCGGAAAAGGCCCTTCCTAAGCTCAATTCAAAACAGAAACTCCATGAGCACCGACACCACTGCTGCAACCCCCGAAGCAGCCGCACCTGAAGCCAACGACCCCCGCGCCCTCACCCTGGAAAACGTGGAGCGCACCCTCGATGAGCTGCGCCCGTATCTGATGGCCGATGGCGGCAACGTGGAAGTGGTGGAGATCGATGGTCCGATCGTGAAGGTGCGCCTCCAGGGCGCCTGCGGCTCCTGCCCCAGCAGCACCATGACCTTGAAGATGGGCATCGAGCGCAAGCTGCGCGAAGCCATCCCTGAAGTGAACGAAGTGGTGCAGGTGCTCTGAGCTGGTCGCCCTGAACCCCGGCCCGTAGGCTCGCCCCACTTGCTTTAGGGCCCGTGCTGGATCAGCGCCTGCTGCGCGACAACCCCGAGCTGATCACCCAGCAGCTCGGCCGTCGTGGCATGACGCTCGATCTCACGGGCCTGCAACTGATGGCCCGCCAGGAGCGCGACCTGGAGGAGCAGCGCAGCAACCTGCAAGCCGAGGGCAATCGCATCGGCAAGGAGGTGGGCCTCAAGATCAAAGGAGGCGCCGCCCCCAACAGCCCTGAGGTGCAGGCGCTGCGCAACGAAGGCAACCGCATCAAGCAGCAGGTGGCGGTGCTGGAGGAAGAAGAAAAAGCCCTCGAGGCAAAGCTGCGCGATCAGCTGCTCAGCCTCCCCAACCTGCCCTCGCCCAACGCGCCGGATGGGCGCAGCGAAGACGACAACGTGGAGCTCAAGCGCTGGGGCACCCCGCGCGCCAAAGAAGACTGGCTTGAGGAGCACTGGCAGATCGCCGAACGGCTCGGCCTGTTTGAAACCGAGCGCTCCGTGCGCATCGCCCAGAGCCGCTTCGTGACGCTGATGGGCCAGGGCGCTCGGCTGGAGCGATCCCTGATCAACTTCATGCTCGACCTGCACGGCGGCAAGGGCTACCGCGAGGTGCTGCCGCCGATCCTGGTGAACAGCGCCAGCCTCACCGGCTCCGGCCAGCTGCCCAAGTTTGCCGAAGAAAGCTTCCGCTGCGCCGAAGACGACCTCTGGCTGACCCCCACCGCCGAGGTGCCCGTGACCTCCCTGCACCGCGATGAGGTGATCCCGGCTGAGCAGCTGCCGCTGAAATACGTGGCTTACACCCCCTGCTTCCGCCGCGAAGCCGGCAGCTACGGGCGCGACACCCGCGGCCTGATCCGCCTGCACCAGTTCAACAAGGTGGAGCTCTACTGGTTCTGCCATCCCGAGCACTCAGCCGAGGCGCATCAGCAGATCACCGCCGATGCCGAAGCGGTGCTCGAGGCGCTGGAGCTGCCCTACCGCAAGATCGAGCTCTGCACCGGCGATATGGGCTTCTCCGCCAGCCGCACCTACGACCTCGAGGTGTGGCTGCCCGGCGCCGGCGCCTACCGCGAGATCTCCAGCTGCTCGGTGTGCGGCGATTTCCAGGCCCGCCGCTCGGCCATCCGCCTCAAAGACGGCAAGAGCACCCAGCTGGTGCACACGCTCAACGGCAGCGGCCTCGCCGTGGGGCGCACCATGGCGGCCCTACTGGAGAACGGCCAACAAGTCGACGGCTCGATCCAGCTGCCCGCAGCCTTAGTGCCCTACTTCGGCGCCGAGCGGATCAGCGCGGCGAGCTGAGCTCCAGGCCCAGGGCGGCATTGCTGCGCTGGCGCAGGGCCTCGAGGTGGCCCTGATCAGCGCCGAGATCCGTGCCCCACGAGGGAATCAGAGCCTGCAACTGCTGCTGCCAGCCCCTGCTGGCAAAACGCTCCGGCCAGCAGCGCTGCAGCACCTCCACCATCGTTTGCACGGCGGTGGAGGCACCGGGGGAGGCACCCAGCAAAGCCGCCAGGGAGCCATCAGCGCTGCTCACCACCTCCGTACCCATCTGCAGCACGCCGCGGCCAGCGATCTGCTTGATGATCTGCACCCGCTGGCCAGCCACCGCCAGCTCCCAATCGGATTCCGAGGCCTGAGGCAAAAACTGGCGCAGGCTCTCCAGCCGCTGCTCCTGGCTCTGGAGCACCTGGCCCACCAAGTAGCGCACCAGATTGAAGTTGGAGGCACCGGCCTGCAGGCTCGGCAGCAGGTTGTACGGGGTCACCGATCCCGCCAGATCCCAGAGGGAACCCTGCCTCAGAAAACGGGTGCTGAAGCCCGCATAGGGGCCAAACAGCAAGGCCCGCTGCCCATCGATCCACCGGGTGTCGAGATGGGGCACCGACATCGGCGGAGCCCCCACCGCCGCCTTGCCATACACCTTGGCGTTGTGGCCGGCGATCACCGCCGGGTTGCGGCACACCAACCACTGGCCGCTCACCGGAAAAGCGCCGTATTGGCGTGCCTCGGGGATGCCCGAGCGCTGCAGCAGCGGCAGAGCGCCGCCGCCGGCCCCAAGAAACACAAACGGCGCCTCAAAGCTGGCGTTGGCGCCGCCGGGCAGGCGGGCCTGCACCTGCCAAGTGCCGCCCGAACGCTCCAGCCCCACCACCTCGTGCTCACGGCGCACGTCGATGCCTTCAAGCAACGCACCCGTGAGCGCGCCGAAATTCACATCGGTGCCGCGGGCCACCCGCGTGGCGGCCAGAGGCTGATCGAGGCTGCGGCCCTCCATCACCAGCGGCATCCATTCGCGCAGCTGCGCCGAATCGCCGCTCCACTCCATGCCGGCGAACTGAGCCGTGGCCTGAAGGGCCTCCCAACGCCGGCGCAGGAAAGCCACGTTGGCCTCCCCCCACACAAAGCTCAGGTGGGGCACCAAGCGGATGAATGCGGCTGGATCCCGTAGAGCACCCCGCTCCACCAGCGAACCCCAAAACTGCAGGCTCAGCTCAAAGGCACTGTTGATCGCCAAGGCCTTGCCGATCGGCACCGACCCATCCGCCGCCGGCGGGGTGTAATTGAGCTCACAATTGGCCGCGTGGCCAGTGCCAGCGTTGTTGAGCGCGGCGCTGCTTTCACTGGCCGTGCCTGGCAAACGCTCGAGCACCACCACCGCCAGGGCGGGATCGAGCTGACGCAACAACTGGGCCAGGGTGGCGCCCATGATTCCGGCCCCCACCAGCAGGGCGTCGCAGCGGTGCGTCATCTCGACGGTGCATCCCTCCACAATGGAGATCACTTTGCACCTGCGTGGATGGGGGTTCTCACGGCCCTGGCGATCCTGGCCGGCCTGATCGTGGTGCACGAGGCGGGTCATTTCTTTGCGGCCACCTGGCAGGGCATCCGCGTGAGTGGCTTCTCCGTGGGGTTCGGTCCGGTGCTGCTCGAACGCCAGCGCCGCGGCGTGCAGTTCGCCCTGCGCGCCATTCCCCTAGGGGGCTTTGTGTCGTTCCCAGACGACGACGAGGAGAGCAGCATCCCCGCCGACGATCCCGATCTGCTGCGCAACCGCCCGATCCCCCAGCGCGCCCTGGTGATTGCCGCCGGCGTGCTGGCCAACTTGCTGCTCGCCTGGAGCGTGCTCGTGGCCCAGGGTCTGGTGGTGGGGATTCCCGCCGGTTTCAGCACCACCCCGGGCGTGCTCGTCTCTGGTGTTCAACCGGGGCAGGCAGCCGCCGCCTCGGGCCTTCACCCCGGTGATCGGATCCTGGCGGTGGATGGGGTGAATCTCGGCGGTGGCCAGAGCGCCGTGGCCGAGCTGGTGGAGCGGGTGAAGAGCGCCCCCGACCAGACCCTGCGTCTTCAGGCGGAACGGGGCGGCAAACAGCTCAATCTCTCCCTCACTCCTGCCGATCTCAGCGGCATCGGCCGCATTGGCGCACAGCTGCAACCCAGTGGCACCGAAGCCTTCCGGCGCGCCAAAGGCCCGGGCGAAATCCTGCGCCAGGCCAACCACGATTTCGGCAGCCTCACCCAGCGCACGGTGGAGGGCTTCATCACCCTCGCCACCCATTTCGGCGAAACCGCCAGCCAGGTGTCAGGCCCGGTGAAGATCGTGGAAATGGGTGCGTCGCTGGCCAAGCAGGGAGGCAGCAGCCTGTTCCTCTACACCGCGCTGATCTCCATCAACCTGGCGGTGCTCAACGCCCTGCCGCTGCCGTTGCTCGATGGCGGCCAGTTCGTGTTTCTGATGATCGAAGGCCTGCGGGGCAAGCCCCTGCCGGAGAAGTTCCAGCTGGCCTTCATGCAATCGGGGTTTGTGTTCCTGGTGGGCCTGAGCCTGGTGCTGATCGTGAAAGACACCAGCCAGCTGGCGGCGGTTCAGCAATTGCTGGGCCGCTGAGGTCACCCCAAGAGGTAGGCTCGTTCATCATTGCCCCACGAGTCCAGGCCGCATGGCGAAGAAGTCGATGATTGCGCGCGACGTGAAGCGCCAGAAGATGGTTGAGCGCTTCGCTGCCAAGCGCGCCGCTCTGATGGCCGCCTTCGATGCCGCTGCCGATCCGATGGAGCGTCTGGAAATCCACCGCAAGATCCAAGGCCTGCCCCGGAACAGCGCCAAGGTGCGTCTGCGCAACCGCTGCTGGGCCACCGGCAAGCCCCGTGGTGTGTACCGCGATTTCGGCCTGTGCCGCAACCAGCTCCGCGAGCGCGCCCACAAGGGTGAGCTGCCCGGTGTGGTCAAGTCGTCCTGGTGAGCCAAGGGCTCAACCCTGTTGTTCACAAGCGCCGCAAGGCGCTTTTTTATTGCCTGGAGGGCACATTCTTCAGCCCATCCAGCGCCGACTTGCAGATGGATCTCAACCTGCGAGCTGCTGTCTAGAACGATCGCTTTCCAA
>JBIIDQ010000143.1:0-5092 GCA_044238295.1 Vulcanococcus sp. | reverse complement strand
GCCAGTCAGGCGCAGGTGCCCGATTGGTTTGGTTACCGGCGGATCGACCGTTCCTGAACGTTGCGCTCGATCGTGCCGGCTCTTCCGGTGAGCGTGGCCGGTAAACGGCTCCAGGCCACCGGCTGGCTCGAATTCACGGCATAGGTGGTCTCCCGTAGGGAGCCGTTTTGCCAGTTGATGTCGAGCGTGGTGTAGGTCTGCTGGGGTGGGATCCCTCCCTGGAGGAGTCGTCTCGGGCCGCTGCCCATGGCCCCGAGCTGAATCAGATCGAGCTGGCCGCGGCGGGCGGGGAACCAGGCGTGCTGATGGCCGCTGATGTAGGCCTGCACGCGCCCGGCCTCGAGCAGCGACAGCACCGCTGCTGGCTGATCGAGCACTTCACCGGGGCGGTCACGGCCCTGGCTGACGCCAAACAGGGGCAGGTGGCCCACCACCAAGCGCAACCTGGCTTGCTGAGCGCGGGGGCTGGCCAACTGTTGGCGGGCCCAGTTCAGTTGGCTGGTGGGCACCTGGCTCGAGCTCGCATCCCACACCAGCCAGAACACATTGTTCTGCAGGGCGCTGTAGTGGAACGGGAAGTTGGCCACATCCACGAACTGCAGCCCTAGCGCTTGGCGGCGTGGTGCCCAGAAGCGGCGCAGCGCCTCACGGTCGGCGCTGAAGCCTGGCGATCCATCGTGGTTGCCTACAGCCACCAATAAGGGCACGCCCGCCTGGCGCACCGGGGTGAGCACGGTGCGGGCAAAGCCTTCCCACATGGCGTCGAGCTGACTGGGGCTGAGCCCTGGCTTTTGGCCGGCCACCATGTCGCCCGCGCACACCATCACCTGGGGGCCCAAGGCCAGTAGCTGCTGCAGCCCCAGGCTCACTTGAGGGATGTAAGTCGTTGAGCCGTAGCTGCTGTTGAGGTCGCTAATCAGGCCGATGCGGAGGTCGCGCTGCGCGGCGGCCACAGCGGGGGATTGCTCTTGATCCAGCAGCCATAGCCCCGTGCCGGCGGCCCCGGCGGCGGCGAGCTGCAGCAGCTGGCGGCGGCGCAGGGGCATCGGGGCGGGAGCGGTCGGAGGGCAGCATGGACGATTAGCCCAAGCGTTGCACGCCCCATGAAGATCGACGGCAAGGCCTGGCGCACGATCTGGCTGGAGGAGGGCGCCGGTTCAGGTGACGGTTCAGGCGGCGACGCGATCGGTGTGATCGATCAGACCGTGCTGCCCCATCACTTCACCACCCGCACGCTGCGCAGCTGCGACGAAGCGGCAGATGCCATCCAGAGCATGGTGGTGCGCGGTGCGCCGCTGATCGGTGTGACCGGTGCTTACGGTCTGATGCTGGCCTTGCAGCGTGATCCCAGTGATGCATCGCTGGCGGCAGCGTTTGAGCAGCTCAACGCCACCCGGCCCACGGCGGTGAATCTGCGCTGGGCGCTTGAACGCGTTCGCGAGCATGTGCTGCCGCTTCCCTCGTCTCAACGGGCTGAGGCCGCTAAGCAGGAGGCCGCCGCCATAGCCGATGAAGACGTGGCCATGTGCGAAGCGATCGGCAACCACGGCCTGGCGATCTTCCAGCAGCTGGCGGCGGCCCGACCCCCAGAGCGCCAGGGGCAGCCCTTCAACGTGCTCACCCACTGCAATGCGGGCTGGCTGGCCACGGTGGATTGGGGCACGGCCCTGGCACCGATTTACAAGGCTCACCGCGCTGGTCTCAACATCCACGTGTGGGTGGATGAAACCCGCCCGCGGAACCAGGGCGCCTCCCTCACCGCCTACGAGCTGGGGCGGGAGGGCGTACCGCACACGGTGATCGTCGACAACGCCGGCGGTCATTTGATGCAGCACGGCCAGGTGGATGCGGTGATCGTGGGCACCGATCGCACCACCCGCCGGGGGGATGTGTGCAACAAGATCGGCACTTATCTCAAGGCTCTGGCGGCCCACGACAACGGCGTGCCCTTCTATGTGGCCCTCCCCGCTTCCACCATCGACTGGAGCATCGACGACGGCGTTGCAGAGATCCCGATCGAGGCCCGCAGCGCGGCGGAGGTGACTCACATCCAGGGGCGTGCGCAGGCAGGGGCCGCTGCTGGAGAGCTGGTCCATGTGCAGCTCACGCCTGATGGCAGTGAGGGCTTCAATCCAGCTTTTGATGTCACGCCAGCGCGGCTGGTGACGGCGTTGATCACCGAGCGCGGTGTGGCGCCCGCCAGCGAAGCTGGCCTCAGGGGGCTGTACGCCAATGACTGAACAGGAGCTGCGCGAGCAGTTGGTGACCGTGGCGCGCCGGATGCAGGCCAGCGGCATCAACCAGGGCACATCCGGCAACCTCTCGGCCCGCATCCCCGGCGGGATGTTGATTACCCCCAGCTCGCTGCCCTACGAGCTGATGCAGCCCGGCGATCTGGTGGCCTTGGATCTGGCGGGTAAGCCGCTCATGAGCGCTGAGCCTGGGCGCCCGCAGCGCCGTCCATCCTCTGAGTGGCGGCTGCACGCGGATGTGCTGGCCAGACGGCCGGAGGTGCAGGCGGTGCTGCACTGCCATTCGATTCACGCCACCGCCCTGGCCTGCCATGGCCGCGGCATCCCTCCCTTCCACTACATGATTGCGGTGGCCGGTGGCCATGACATCCGCTGCGCCCCCTATGCCACCTTCGGCACGCAGGAGCTCTCCGATGGCGTGGTGGAAGCCCTGCAGGGACGCTTGGCTTGTCTGATGGCTCAGCACGGCCAGGTGGTGGTCGGCCCCACGCTTGATCGGGCTCTGGCTTTGGCCGTGGAGGTGGAAACCCTCGCCCGCATCTACCTACAGGCCAGGGCCATCGGTGAGCCGCCGCTGCTCAGTACTGAGCAGATGGATCAGGTGCGCCATCAGTTCCGCACACTGCTTTACGGCAACTAAACAGGGCGCTTGCCCAGTTGGGGCAACAGCAGTCCGGTGCCACCAGCCAGTACCACGAGGCCGAAGCAGAAGCCTGTCCAGGTGGGCAGTCCCCAGCCAACTACGGCTAGCGGGGCGACCACGGTGACAACGCCGCCGGCCAGGAACGGCTGCAGCATGAGTTGTTTTAGGGAAAACGCCGGTAGAGCCTGGCTGTGGTCATCGGGATCGGCCATGCGCAGCAGCAGCAGGCCCGAGGCCGCCACGCCGGTGGCTTGGCCAAATTCGAGCACTGCCCGCTCGAACCAATCGGCGGGCAACAGTCGCGGTGCCAGCAGCAACGTCACGCCCAGATTCCATGTCAGGCCAGCCAGAGCCAGCACCGTGAGCGGTAGCCAGTCGGCCGCCAGCAAGGCCAGGTTGAGGCAGGCCGTTGCTGAAGTGATCAGGAGGTCGGCCGAGAGGGTGCCGATTTCGTTCTGAATCGGCGCTGAGGCCCAGTGGCTATTGCCGGTTCGCTCGAGCAACCAGCGCACCAGCAGGGATCCGATGATCGCCAGCGGGAACACCGGTAGGGATTGCCCCACTTCGGCGACGCTACCGCCGATCGCATCGGTGCCGAGCTGCAGGAGCTGCAGCAGCACAACGCCGATCAACACGGCGATGCCGACCAGGGCAAGGTTCACGGCCCAGGCGGCCCATGGAGGTCTGGGGGGTGTCGTCGAGGCCGTGCTGGATGCTCCGTCCGCAACCTGGGATGAAGGGTCCTGTGGGCTTGTTGGGGTCACCTGGGACAACAGCCAGCCCCGTTGCCGGCCCACCACCACCACCACGCCGCCAACGAGGGTGGAGCTCAGTAGGCCAACGGTGGCCATCGCCAGGCCGAGATCCTGGCCACCCGGGAATCCCAGGGCCGCATAGCTCGCTCCCATGGCGGCGGCGGATCCATGGCCGCCCTCGTAGGCCACCTCAATCAGACAGGCCATCACTGGACTCACTCCCAGGAGCGGTTGGAGCACCAGCAGCACGGCCAGCCCGCCCACCACGTATTGCCCGAAGGCCAGCACCAAGGCCAAACACACCTGGCCGCTCACGGGGCGCCAGAGGCCGCCGAGCTTCGGCAACGGCTTGCCCAGCATCAACGAGCCGAACACGAGTGTGAGCAACACCAGCGGCAGATCGCCCCACAGCTGCATCAGGTGATCGGGCAGAAGGGGCAGCAGACCAGCAGGAGCCACTAGCAGCCCGATCAGCCCCGCCACCAGTGCCTCGGGCACACCCCAGAGCCGCAGCTGTAGCCGCCGTCCGATGCTGCGGCCTGCCGCGAGGATCAAGCTGAGCACCGCCCCCGCAAGGGCGAGCCAGGCCAGTTCATAGAAGGTGCCGCCACTCCAGCTGCCCGGCAGCAGCTCACTCATGGTGTCCTCTTGGCGAAGGTTGCTGGCTCACAGCTCAAAATGGCGGCGGAAAAACGCTTCCGTGGCTTCCAGCACCTGGATCTGAGTGGCTCCGTTGCGGAAGCCATGCCCTTCGTTGGGGAAGAGGTGTACCTCCACCGGCATGCCATTGGCCTCAAGGGCTGCGGCCATCCGCTCGGTTTGCTCCGGCGGCACCACCAGATCCTCGAGGCCTTGAAAAAAGATCACCGGACAGCGGATGCGTCCGGCATGTTGCAGGGGCGAGCGCGCGTCGTAGGTGGCCTTCGCTACGGGCCAGGGCCCGACGAGGCTGTCGAGATAGCGAGCTTCAAAACGATGGGTGTCGGCGGCCAGTGAGCTGAGATCGGCGACGCCGTAGCGGCTGGCGCCGGCTCGGAAGGTGGAGGTAAAGCACAGGGCGGCGAGGGTTGTGAAGCCTCCGGCGCTTCCCCCCTCGATGGCAATGCGCTCAGCGCTGGCTAGCCCCCGGGCCACGAGGGTGTTTGCAGCGGCCGCACAGTCGGCTACATCCACCACGCCCCACTGACCATCCAGTCGTTCCCGGTAGGCGCGGCCGAAACCGGTGGACCCTCCGTAATTCACATCCACCACCCCCCAGCCCCGGGACGTCCAGAACTGAATGCCCAGGCTCAGCCCTGTGCGGGCCATGCTCGTTGGCCCGCTGTGGCTCTTGACCAATAGGGGTGCATCGGGGTGGCCACCGCCGGTTGGTGGGTAGTACCAGGCGTGGGTTCTCAAGCCGCCATGGCCTTCGAACCAAAGCTGTTGCGCCGGGCTAATCG
>JBIIDQ010000142.1:0-5096 GCA_044238295.1 Vulcanococcus sp. | reverse complement strand
CTTCGTCCGCCGCTCCGTCCACTGCTTCACCCCGTCCTCCGCAGCCATGACCACCTACAGCCTTGGATCGCTGCTCTACGAAGGAAAGGCCAAGCGGGTGTTCGCGACCGATCAGTTGGATCTGGTGGCTGTCGAATACAAGGACGACGCCACCGCCTTCAATGCCCTGAAGAAGGCTCAGCTGGCAGGGAAGGGGGAGCTCAACTGTCAGATCTCTGCGCGCCTGTTCGAGCTCCTTGAGCGGGAGGGCATCCCCACCCACTACTTGGGTCTGCAGCAACCCAACTGGATGCTGGTGCGACCCGTGCAGATCGTGCCCGTGGAGGTGGTGGTGCGCAACACCGCCTTCGGCTCCCTCTGCAAACAGATGCCGATCGAGCCCGGCACTCCATTGGATCCCCCTCTGCTCGATCTTTATTACAAAGACGACGCTTTCGGCGATCCGCTGCTCACGGATGCCCGTCTGGAGCGTTTGGCACTGCTCAACCCGGATCAGCGCCGCGAGCTTGAGCGGTTGGCCATGGCCGTGAATGACTGTCTGCGCCGCTTCTTTGCGGGCATCGGCCTGCAGCTCGTGGATTTCAAGATTGAGCTGGGCTTCAGTGCCGATGGCGTGCTGGTGGTGGCGGACGAAATCAGCCCGGATACCTGCCGTCTCTGGGATCTCCAGGTGAGCGATGCCCGCGATCGCATCCTCGACAAGGATCGTTTTCGTCAGGATCTTGGCGGCGTCGTCGAGGCCTACGGGGAGGTTCTCAAACGGGTCCAAGCGGCCTGCCCACAACCCCGTTCAGGCAAGTAAGTTCGGCGGAATTTGCGGCCTTGCCGCGCCTTCGCTGTACCCATGGCCGCCATCCGCAACGGTTTGAGCCGCGCACTGCGTCTTCGCGGCTCCCTTGGGCTGGCTTCCGTGCTTCCTCTCGCCGCAGGCGCGGTTCTGGCCGCTGCCCCTGCAGCACTGGCTCAGGCTGAGGCGCCTGGAGGGCCTCCGGCCCAGGACCCAGCGGCCGCCCCCAGCGTGACCCCCGAGGTGCTTGCGCCTGCACCCAAGGCCGAGCCCAAGGTGCTGATCAGCGAAGTGGTGGTGAAGGGCATCGAGGGGCATCCCGAGCAGGAGCGCCTCGAGATCGCGGTCTACGACGCGATGGTGACCCGCCCTGGCTCGAAAGTGACCCGCAGCGAGCTGCAGAACGATCTCTCGGCGATTTACGCCACGGGCTGGTTCTCCGATGTGCGTATCCAGCCGACTGATGGACCGCTGGGTGTGCAGCTGGTGGTCACCGTGGTGCCCAACCCAGTGCTCACCAAGGTCGAGCTCGAGGGCGTTGGGGCCAAGACCAAGATGCCCGCGAATCTGATTCCGGACACCTTCGCTGCTGACTACGGCAAGACGCTCAACCTCAACACCCTGCAAGCCCGCATTGCTGAGCTGCAGAAGTGGTACGCCGATCAGGGGTATTCCCTGGCGCGGGTGAGTGGCCCAACGCGAGTGAGCCCGGAGGGGGTGGCGCAGCTGCAGGTCCGTGAAGGCTTTGTGGCGGGCGTGGAAGTGCAGTTCCTCAATAAAGAGGGTGAAAGCACCAACGACAAAGGCCAGCCAATCCGCGGTAAGACCAAGACCTGGGTCGTGACCCGTGAGGTCTCGATCAAACCCGGCGACACCTTCAATCGCCGCCAGCTCGAAGATGACATCAAGCGTCTCTACGCCACCGGTCTGTTCGGTGACGTGAAGGTGACCCTGCGGCCGGTGGCCGGTAACCCTGGTGAGGTGACGATCGTGCTCGGCATTGTCGAGCAGTCGAGCGGATCTCTCTCGGGCGGTCTTGGCTACAGCCAGGCCCAGGGTGTGTTTGGCCAAATCCAGCTGCAGGACAGCAACCTTGCTGGCCGCGCTTGGGATATGGCGGTGAACTTCACCTATGGCCAGTTTGGCGGACTGGGTGACATCTCCTTCACCGATCCCTGGATCAAGGGCGATAAGTTCCGTACCGCTTTCCGGGCGCGTGTGTTCTTTAGCCGGGAGGTTCCGCAGATCTTCCAGAGCCAGAACAACGGCACGATTAACACCGTGTCAGATGTGTCCAACGATTTCTTCAAGGCTCCGGCAAGCGCTGATGCTTACAACATCCGCAGCAAAAACAACCCGACGGGTACTTCGTTCGGTTCGATTTCAAAGGCCGAAAAGGCCGATCCGAGCCTGAATTGGTTTGATCTCGACAACAACTCCATTGCCTTGCAACGGATTGGCGGCAACGTGCAGTTTGTTCGCCCCCTTAATGGAGGCAACCCTTACAAGCGTGCTCTGTGGAATGTTGTTGTTGGCTTCAGCGGCCAGCAAGTGACCCCGGTGAATTTCGGTGGTAGTTCGATGCCTTATGGCCTCAATAGTAACAATTATTCCAATGGCAAAACGCAGGTGAAGGATGTGATCTGCATTGCCTTCAACTGCGCTGAGCGCAACCAGTTGGTGGGCCTGCGAGTGGCTGCCACCATGAACAATCTCAATGACCCGCGCAACCCCACATCAGGCAATTTCATCAGCCTCGGTACCGAGCAATTCTTCTCTGTTGGACCCGATTCGCCCACTTTTAACCGTCTGAGGGCTAGTTACACTTTCTACATCCCGGTGAACTGGCTCAAGCTATTCAAGGGTTGCCGGCCTAAGCCGGGGCAGAAAGAGGATTGCAAGCAGGCTTTGGCTTTTCAGGTCACTGCTGGCACCAACGTCGGAGACCTTCCTCCCTACGAGGCGTTCTGTCTCGGTGGCTCCAACTCTGTCCGTGGTTACTTCGACTGCGACCTCGGCGTTGGCAAGAGCTTTGGTGAAGCAACGATCGAATATCGCTTCCCCATCTTCAGCATCATTAGCGGGGAGCTGTTTGTTGATGGCGGAACCAGCTTCGGTAGCCAGGCTGATGTTCCCGGCAACCCAGGCGGTTTGTTGAAGAAGCCTGGTGATGGCTTCTCCGTGGGTACAGGTTTGATCGTTACCACCCCTGTTGGTCCGCTTCGTCTTGAAGTGGCTAGCCAAGACTTCACGGGCGAGTGGCGTTTCAACCTGGGTGTGGGTTGGAAGTTCTGAGCGATCACGTGACTCTCTGGCCCAGCGATTACTCCCAGGCTTGGACCTTGAATGCTCCGGTGGAGCGTTCAGGCGTTGGCCTCCACAGCGGTGCTTCAGCGCGTCTTCGTTTGGAGCCGTTTGAGCGGGTGGGGTTTTGGGTGGGTTGGCTCGATGCACCCCAGCTGCCGCTGCAGCAGCTCCATCCCTCCCAGGTTTGTGAAACGCAGTTATGCACGGCTTTGCAGCTGGATCAGCGCCGGCTGGCCACCGTGGAGCATCTGCTGGCCGCTCTGGCGGGCGTGGGTATCAGCTCAGCGTTGCTGTTGGTCGATGGGCCGGAGATTCCCTTGATGGATGGTTCCGCTCAGCCCTGGGTGGAGGCGATTGCTGAGGTGGGCCTCAAGCCCCTTGGGCCACGGTCTCCGGCAACGGCATTGCCAGCACCGATCACCCTTCAGCACGGCCAAAGCTTTGTCACCGCACTTCCCAGTGACCGTCTGAGGTTGGCGGCAGCGATCGAGTTCCCCCAGCCCGCTATTGGTCGCCAGTTGTTCAGCCTGGAGCTCACTCCCGAGGCGTTTGTGGAGCAGATCGCTCCGGCCCGCACCTTTGGTTTCAAACAACAGGTGGAGCAGCTGTTGGCGGCCGGCTTGATCAAGGGTGGAGCGCTCGATAACGCTTTGGTATGCGACGGCGATGGCTGGGTGAACCCCCCGCTCCGCTTTGCCGATGAACCGGTGCGCCATAAGCTCCTTGACCTATTGGGCGATCTCGCCCTGGCGGGTCTTCCCCAGGCCCAGGTGTTTGCCTTCCGTGGTTCCCACGGGTTGCACACGGCCTTGGCTGCCGCCCTGGTTTCTTCTTCCTGATTGCCTTGACCGCCTCCCCCTCGCCATCGGCGCCTGTGCTCACCAGCGAGCAGATCCAGGGGTTACTGCCCCATCGCTACCCCTTCGCGCTGGTGGATCGGGTGATTGAGCACGAACCCGGCAAGCGGGCAGTGGCGATCAAGAACGTGACGTTCAACGAACCCCAGTTCCAGGGACATTTCCCCGGTCGGCCTTTGATGCCTGGGGTGCTGATTGTGGAAGCAATGGCCCAGGTCGGTGGCCTCATCGTGACCCAGATGCCTGATTTGCCCAAGGGGTTATTCGTCTTTGCCGGCATCGATGGCGTGCGGTTCCGCCGTCCTGTGGTGCCGGGTGATCAGCTGGTGATCAGTTGTGAGCTCTTGAGCCTCAAGCGCAAACGGTTTGGCAAGGTCAAGGCCCAGGCCACCGTGGATGGTGAACTGGTTTGCGCCGGAGAGCTGATGTTCTCCCTGGTGGACTGACCCGCTGCTGTGATGTCGTCTCTCGCCATGGAAGCCAGCACGGGCGAAACCAGAATTCACCCAACGGCGGTGGTGGATGCCCGCGCTCAGATTGATTCTGGGGTGGTGATTGGGCCCTATGCGGTGGTGGGGCCTGAGGTCTCAATCGGTGCGGGCAGCCGAATCGGTCCGCATGTGGTGCTGGATGGTCGGGTGACGATGGGTTGCCGCAACCGCATCTTCCCGGGCGCCTGCATCGGCGCCGAACCCCAAGACCTGAAATACAACGGTGCGTCCACCGAGGTTGTGATCGGGGACGACAACGCCATCCGTGAGTGCGTGACGATCAATCGCGCCACCCACGACGGTGAACAGACACGGATCGGTAGCGGCAATCTGTTGATGGCCTACAGCCATCTCGGTCACAACTGCCTGTTGGGAGATCGGATCGTGATCGCTAATGGCGTCGCCGTGGCGGGCCATGTGGTGATCGGTGATCGCGCTGTAATCGGTGGGGTGTTGGGGATCCACCAGTTCGTGCATATCGGCACCATGGCGATGGTGGGTGGCATGAGCCGCATCGATCGGGATGTACCCCCCTACGCCATCGTGGAAGGCCACCCGGGGCGCCTGCGTGGGCTGAATCGCATCGGGATCAAACGCAGTGGTTTGGCTGAGCTGGATGGCGGTGCCCAAGCCAAGCAGTTGCAGCAGGTCTGG